>JAOZRJ010000261.1 GCA_029931885.1 Candidatus Omnitrophota bacterium
ACTGTTTTTTGCTATTTCAAGGAGGATCCCATGGTGAGAAATTTATTTGGTTTCCCGAAACGCCTTTACAGGGAAGCAAGAAAACAGTTTCGTGTTAAAGAAAGATTACCAATCAAATGGCGGATCAATAACGAGATATTTGGAATCGGAAAGGTTCGGGATATCAGCGCATCTGGAGCTTTAATAGAAGCGAGTGCGTTAAGGCCTATAGGAGACGGCACTGTTCTTCAGATTGAAGCAGATTCTCCTGCTCAAGGGAAGTTTTTACCTTCTCAAGGCAGAATTACTTGGTCACGAAAAAAGAGTTTCTTTAGCGAAAATTTATTATGTGGCGTGGAATTCATAAATCCTGTTTCTGAGGTTGTCGAGCGCTTAAAAGAAAGGGTCCAGGATCGAATTGCAAAAATAGAACGTTTTGAAAAAATAGGAGATGTCTTAAACGTTATTCTTTTTCTGACGGCTGTTATCCTCGGGGTTATTGTTTTGAGGCAGCAGTCTGGAATTCAGCGTACGATTGAGAGATCAAATCATTTGATGCTGGGGTCTTCAAAACAACAAGCTAGTTTATACCAAGAATTTTTGGCTCGACATGATATTCAATTATTGGTTTTTGCGGAATTAAATAAGGAATATAATACAACCAAGGCGTTATTGACGCAGACAGAAAATCTTTTGGCCCAATCGCATGAACAAAATAAAATAGCGCGCAATGAAATCAGTAGCCTTAAATCTTCGCTGGTTGAGGCTCAAGCAGTTGGCATAGATGATAGTAAAACAAAGATATTGATAGCTGAGAGAGCTGGCCTTAGGCAAAATTTGGTGAGTTTAAAAAGCGAAATCAATGCTTTGATTGAAAATAATCCTAGGCTTTTTGGATCTCAGGCTGCAAGTTATCAGAATCGTATTCAGAATTTAAATCTTCAGGTGAAAGATTTAAAATATTCAACGCTAATGGCAAGTATTTCCGATCATAAACAGTCTATGATACAAGCTCGTAAACGTATTCGAGATCTTAAACGGCAAGCTGCTGTAGCAAGGCAAGAAGTGCAGTATCAAAAAGATCAAATTGGTTTATTAAAAGGGAATCGTGGATATTTAACAAAGGGTGGGCAAGTTTTTGCAGGTGGCTCTGATTCTGGATTATCAGAAAATGGATCACAGGCAAGCAAGTCAACTCGAAAAGTAAATATTGATGTTTCATTATTTGAATAAGATAATATATTATTAGTTTTTAGAGTAATTTTGAAAATAAAGCATTGCCAAATATCTACAACAGCTGGACCCATTTCATATTTTTTGGTTCGTTCATCTAGGCGAAAAACCATCGCTATCCAAATTAGTCAGGACATTGAAGTTCGTGTTTTTGCCCCAAGGTTTGTCTCCGAGAAAGAAATAGTAGATTTTATTCATCAAAAAGCATTTTGGATCACTGAAAAGGTATGTGATTTTGAGAAACGTTTTTCTAAAAAGAAAAAGTCATATTTTGATGGGGATGAGTTTTTGTTTTTAGGAACAAAGCATAGGTTGCATTATTGCATGTCATCTGGGAAAAGGATAAAAATCGATTTTTCACCGGATGGTTGGAAAGTGCATGTTCCAAAAATAATGTCTCAAAAGGATATCTGCAGTAATATTAAGGAGTCTTTGGCCCGATGGTATCAAAAAGAGGCAAAAGAGATTTTGGCAAGTAGGATTTTTCGTTTGGCACGACAAATGAAGGTAAGTCCATCGAAAGTTGCTGTTCGGACACAAAAGAAGATTTGGGGTAGTTGCCATTATTATAAAAAAGGGATTAATCTTAATTGGAAGATTATCATGGCTCCTTTTGAAGTGATTGATTATATTATCGTCCATGAGCTTGTGCATCTGGAAGTTCCAAACCATTCACGAAAATTCTGGAATAAGGTCAAAAACATTCTTCCTAGCTACAAGCAATATGAAAAATGGCTTTATGATCATTCAGGGCTTATGGCTTTGTCTTAAGGCTTTATTTATTGATAGGATATAAAATGAGGTTAAAATTAAAGGTAATCGCAGGGGCCAAGAGGAGTTTTGCAAGAAAAGAAGATGGTTTCTTGAAGCTTTATATTACGGCTCCCGCTGTTGATGGTAAGGCTAATAAGGCCTTGATTGGTTTCTTGTCCAAACATTTTAAAGTTTCAAAGAGTAAAATTGAAATTATAAAAGGATTGAAATCTAGGCACAAAACTATTAATATAGAAGGAATTTGAAAATCGTATAATATTTTTAGGGGGCAAAAAAATGTTAGAGCAGCAAATTTCAAAAGATTACATTGAAGCTATGAAAAATAAAGACGGCCTTAGGAGTTCCGTTTTAAGTTTTTT
>JAOZRJ010000262.1 GCA_029931885.1 Candidatus Omnitrophota bacterium
ACACATTAGAATCAAGAATGCCTGGGTATAATATTACACCAAATGGAATTCCGTCATACGGTGTAAGAACCTTGGCAGTCAAGTATATGTCATGTTCTTGAACGGACACACCCTCACCTTGTAAAATTATAGTCTCAGGAACATCCAATATGGCTGAATTAACATTGTCAGTATATACGGCGCCTGCGCTTACTATAACATTATTTATATCCGTTGATAAATTTGTTTCTGCACTAATTTCAATTAAAACGACCGGCGTGACGATAGAATCAAGTGAATTCATTGATATATCGGCCGTTGCGGGTGTTCCGATGAAACTATTGTGTAGAATTGTCGGCTCTTGAATGTTGAAATTAATACTGGTGGCATTATCCGAAACGACATAATCCAGTTTTATAAATTCATCATCTTCAGGCTGAATAAACAGTGGAATCAATCCTGCCGTTGAACTTACGCCCACACCTTCAACATTTTCAACAGTTGCCGATGTCATTGATAAATTGATGTTTGGTACTTTATAGGTAAAATTAGATAATTCTTCCCATGTTATACCAGTAGCTTTGCCGATACTTAAATATTCATTATATATGGTTGTCTCTTGATCATCATTGTCACGGACTTTAATCTGTACATTGACATCACCATTTAAATGAATTGTCTCGTTTGGTTGAAAATATACTTTAAATCTTCCGGCGGTTTCGTCGATGTATTCTACTTGTTGCTCGCTTCCGCCAATCACGTTCGATGAAGCTTTTCTAATACTATTGCCAAAGTTATCCATCATTTGGCATCGTATTTCCCAATTGGCAATTGATTGATTGATACGACCAGATAATGTGATACTATCACCTTGGTGGAAATCCATCATTAACATAAAATTCTCCTATGCAACCTTAAGTTCTATTAATATTGGTTTTAATTGTTTGACACTTGCTTTTAATGCTATTGCGTTGTAAATTCTATGTACGGTGACATCATTGGCCACGACATTCAATGAATTGATCACATTCATTGTGTCGCCGTCATCATATATTGTCGTGCCACATGAAATGATGGATTCTGGAACACTCGTAGTTACTTCAGTTAAATCAACCGAAAGAATTTGTTCAGTGACAATTATCGGCACTAAGCTCACGGAGCTTAGTTCGATAACATCGGGCGTCACGTGTGTATCAGAATACCATGTGACGTCCGGCGCACTGATTGAAATATTAATTCCCGAATCTTCAATGACAACATGGAAAGGAATTATTACTTCCAATCCTTCAATTGATACATCAGTGGTTGAATCTAATATTATTATATCTGTAAAGATTGTGGAATCAAGTACATCAATCGTAACACTCGACAAATCCGATTCAATCAATGACGGTGACCCTATTGTCACAGAAACTTCGAGCGCGTCTATATCAATAGACGTCGATGCCGGGTAAATCGTTTGGGAAGTTCCTAATAATATAGCGACATCAGATGCATCTGTATCAATAAATATCGTCGACGATTCTATTAATGATCCAAAACCTTGTGTTACTGAAACGCCAAGCGGATCTATGTCAATAGATGTCAATGGAGACCCAATAACCTGGTCAACATTTATATCACTTGTATCCGAATTAATAATTAATTCCGATGTGCTGGGTACAATATTAACACCCAGTGATAAGTCTGGTTCTAGTCCACCAAGATTTATTTCAATTAAATCAATTATTGCGATGCCATTCAATATAACATCGACTTCTAATGCTGATACATTTAACTGAGCTTCATCGGAGATTATTACAACATATTCTTCTACCACAATTACTGACAGTGGATCGATAATTATTTCAGCTGGGCCGACACTCACCAGAGGCATCTCTCCTACTTCTAATCCGGTTATGACCAGATCAAGTATTTCAGCATCGTGAATGTAATTAAAAACTATGGTGACATCTTCGACACTAATATTGATAATTGTCGGATCGTCAATGACTGAAAAATCCTTTAAAACATCGACTGAGAGCGCCTCAGTGGACAAACCACTTGAAGCGACTGCAACTGTTGGTAAATTTAATTCTGGTACATCTATCGTCAAATCTACAATGTCTGATACATGCAGAACTGGTGAAAATGACAACGCTTCTGGCGATGAAACAGAAAGATCGAATGCATCAGGAAAAACAATCCAACCAAATGCAATTAAAGGATCAGTAATATTAACAGTCAATTCAATCGCGTCGGGTTCTATAATAGTCCAGACCGTTACAACATCTATCGTTGCTTCTTTGGCCTCAACAAATAAATCAGTGAGATCAGCTGCATGTATTGATTCGCCAATTATATCTGGACCTAATATTGCAACT
>JAOZRJ010000051.1 GCA_029931885.1 Candidatus Omnitrophota bacterium
GAATATTTTTCGCACCTAAAGAACCCATTGATGTTTTAAGCGCTCCAACTAAATTTTGAGAACCATCATCAACCTGTGCTGGCCCTAAAAGAATTTGCTTTAACGTTCCGGTAGTCCCAACTCGAACACGTGTTCCTCGAGGTAAATTTGCGTTTGATGTCGCCATGCCCCAATGACATCCTTTTCCAGGAGCTTCTTTAGCTTTTGCAAACGCTGAACCAACCATAACCGCGTCTGCGCCTGCGGCAAATGCTTTACAAATTTCACCACCAATACGCATACCACCATCTGTAATAATCGGAATATATTTACCGTTTTTCTTATAATAATGATCACGGGCTGCAGCACTATCAACAGTGGATGTAATCTGAGGAATGCCAATACCTAAAACACCTCTAGTGGTACAAGCAGCACCCGGACCAACGCCAATTAATAATCCGCTAATTCCCTGATCCATAAGCTCAAGGGCGACTTCATAGGTCACACTGTTTCCCACAATAACCGGCATTTTCATTTGCTTACATAATTCATCAATCTTTAAAACTTTATACTCACTGGAAACATGCTCAACGGTAGCAACAGTTGACTGAACAATAAAAATATCACATCCTGCTTCTTGAGCAATTGCACCAAATCTTTTTGCATTTTGCGGAATACAGCTTACAAATGCAGGAACTTTTGCCTTTTTTATCTCTGCAACTCTTTTAGCAATTAATTTTTCTTTTATCGGAGGCAAATAAAGATTTTGAAGAAGTTTTGTTGCTTTTTCAGGCGTGGCATCAGCAATTTGAGAAAGGACTTCAGCAGGATTCTCATATCGAGTTTGAACTCCATCAAGATTTAAAACAGCAATTCCTCCCAATTTACCCATTGCAATAGCAAAATCAACACTTACAACACCATCCATAGCAGCGGCAAGAATAGGAATTTTAAACTTCATTTTGCCAAGGTGCCAGCTGGTATCAACTTCATTTGGATTAATTGTTACTCTCCCAGGAACCAAAGCTACCTCATCAAATCCATAACAACGTCTTGCTCTACGCCCAATTCCTATCCATTCTGCCATTTTACGTAACCTCCTTGAATATATATATTTTCAACTTTACCTAATATTCTACTAAAGATAAGTATTTAATATACTTAGTTATATTCTAAATGTCAATAAGAAAAATGGGCAAGGATTTCTCCTTGCCCATTGTTATTCTTAACCCTTTTTAAGGAAATTAGGACTATTATCCCTACATTCCCATACCCATACCGCCCATACCACCCATTCCTGGAGGCATTGCTGGCATTGGTTTGTCAGGTTCTGGCATATCTGTAATTAAAACTTCTGTTGTTAATAACAAAGCAGCAATGCTAGAAGCGTTTTGAAGAGCAGTTCTAGTCACTTTTGCAGGATCAATAACACCTGACTCGAACATATCAACATAATCATCTTTGTTGATATCGTAACCAATATTTCCTTTTTCTTCTTTTAGCTTCTGAACAATAACTGATCCATCTAGCCCTGCATTAGCGCATAGTTGTCTAATCGGAGATTCGATAGCACGTTTAACAATCTGAACGCCTGTTTCTTCATCTCCCTTAGCTTTGATCGCATCAATGCTCGGAATGGCTCGAAGAAGCGCAACACCACCGCCAGGAACAACGCCTTCTTCAAGACCCGCTCGTGTTGCATGAAGAGCGTCTTCAACGCGTGCTTTCTTTTCTTTCATTTCTGATTCCGTAGCCGCACCTACGTTAATAACGGCAACTCCACCAGATAATTTTGCAAGTCTTTCCTGCAATTTTTCTCTATCATAATTTGAATCTGTTCGTTCAATTTGATTTTTAATCTGAGAAATACGTGAAGTAATCTCGTCTTTTTTTCCAGTACCTTCAACGATAATTGTATTTTCTTTATCAATCTTGACCTTTTTAGCAGAACCAAGATCATTTAAATTAACATTCTCAAGCTTAATACCAAGATCTTCTGTGATGGCTTTTGCGCCTGTGAGAACTGCAATATCTTCAAGCATGGCTTTCCTTCTATCTCCATATCCAGGAGCTTTAACGGCAGCACAGCTTAAAGTTTTTCGAATGTTATTAACAACTAATGTTGCCAAAGCTTCACCTTCAACATCTTCACAAATAATCAAAATAGATTTTCCAGCTTTTGCAGATTGTTCTAAAGCAGGAAGAAGATCTTTGATATTTGAAATTTTCTTTTCATAAATCAAGATAGCAGGATTTTCAAGTTCACATTCCATCTTGTCCATGTCAGTACAAAAATATGGAGAAAGGTATCCTTGGTCAAATTGCATACCTTCAACGACCTTTAGCTCTGTTTTCATTGTTTTGGATTCTTCAACAGTGATAACACCATCTTTTCCAACGACTTTAAAAGCTTCAGCTAAATTTTTTCCAATTGTAGCATCACCATTAGCTGCAATTGTTCCGACTTGTTCAACTTCTTTAATATTTTTATTATCAACTTTTTTTGAAATAGTTTCTAATTCTTTTACTACTGCCTCAACGGCCTTTTCAATACCTCTTTTAAGCGCCATAGGATTTGCACCTGCAGTAACATTCTTTAAGCCTTCTCTATAAATTGCTTCTGCTAAAACAGTTGCTGTTGTTGTTCCGTCTCCAGCCAAATCAGAAGTTTTTTCAGCTACTTCTTTAACCATTTGAGCACCCATATTTTGATATGAATCTTTTAAGTCTATTTCTTTAGCAACCGTAACACCGTCCTTTGTGATTGTTGGAGAACCAAATTTCTTATCTAAGACAGCATTTCGTCCCTTAGGACCTAAAGTAACCTTAACTGCTTTTGCGAGTTGCTCAACACCTTCAAGAATAGCGCGTCTTGCTTCCTCATTAAAAATTAATTGTTTTGCCATTTTTTATTCCTCCTAGTGATTATTTCTAAAATTATCCTACAATTGCCAAAACATCATCTTCTTTCATAATCAGAAGATCTTGCCCATCTTTTGTCTTAATCTCTGTTCCACTATACTTGCCATACAAAACGCGATCGCCTTCCTTAACTTCCATAGCCTGAACGCTACCACTATCAAGAATTTTTCCTTTTCCAACAGCAACAACCTTGCCTTCTTGTGGCTTTTCTTGAGCAGTATCAGGAAGAATAATTCCCCCTCTTGTCTTTTCTTCAGCCTCCAAAGGCTTAACGATAATCCGATCTGCTAATGGTTTAATCTGCATTACTACACCTCCTTAATTGTGTAACTTGTTATGTTTGAAGATTTTTTACTCTTAAAAAAATTTCACTAAAATTAGCACTTCAAATTTTAGAGCGCTAATAATATCTTTTTTAATTTTTTTTGTCAAGTTGTTTCAATGCTTAGCACTCCTATTTTATGAGTGCTAATTATATTAAAACATTCTTTTTTGTCAAGTATTTTTTTAATACAAATAAAAAATCTAGCCATGTTTATAGCTAGATATCAAGAAAATCACTTTTTGTCTTCTTATTTTTTTCTAAAAACCAGCTCTAGTCCCTTAAAAACTAAATCAGGATCAATCTTATGAATCTTTTTCTTTATAAACCCTTTCATCAATTTCGCATATCCACCTGTAAGAATAACTCTAGGCTTTCCCTTAACTTTCGTGGATACCAGGCCAATAAGCCCATCTAAAAGCGATCCATAACCATAAAAAATTCCGCTCAAAATGCTCTCTTTTGTATCCTGTCCGATAACATGGCGTGGTCTTTCAATAGCAATATCCGGAAGCAAAGCTGTGTTTTTAAACAAAGATTGAGTTGAAAGACGAATACCCGGAATAATAATACCACCTTTATATTCACCTTTCTTAGATATCGCATCGATAGTTATAGCCGTTCCAAGATCTATAACAATTACCGGGCATCCATATAATTCTTTGGCTGCGTATCCGCAAACAAGACGATCCTGACCAACTTGCTTTGGCTTTTTATAACAATTCTTGATTGGGACTTTCATATCCTTTCCAACGATAAGTGGTTTCTGATCTAACGTCTTTCTTAAAACTTCAATAACAATCTTTTCAATTCTTGGAACAACGCTGCACACAACACTATGGCGCAATTTTTCTTGCTTATTCAAAGAAGAAACAGAATATGAGAATTTCTTACGAAATTCGTTAATCTTTACATCTGTCCCAACGAGCTTCTTAGCAAGGATGTTCCCATAAGATACAACAGAAATTGATACTGATGTGTTTCCAATATCAACAACTAATACACTAGAATTATTTTCTCGCTTTTTTGCCATTATATTTAAATTAGTCTTTATGCATTAATGAAACGATTCCATCATAACTCTAAGAATAATACCTGTCCATCAATTTAACGCTTCCTGATGAGCTTACTTTGACTTTTAAGCTCTTTTATTTTATCCCTTATCGCTGCAGCTTTCTCGAAAAGTAAATTTCTCGCAGCTAAATCCATCTCTTTTTCAAGATCAGTAATGAGCCCAGAAAAGCTATACGCCTCTTCGTTTTGGCCGGAAAAATCAATTACAAGTTTTTCCGCTTTACTAAATTCTTCGATTCCTTTTTTAATTGCCTTTTTAATTGTCTGAGGCGTAATATTATGCTTCTTATTAAATGCTGTTTGTATTTTTCTTCTGCGTTCGCATTCATCAATCATTGCCTTCATCGCAGCGCTTTTTTTATCAGCATACATAATAACTGTTCCATTAATATTTCTCGCAGCTCGGCCAGAAACCTGAATCAATGATGTTTCAGATCTTAGAAATCCTTGTTTGTCAGCGTCGAGTATAGCCACGAGAGAAACTTCCGGCAAATCCAGCCCTTCCCTCAAAAGATTAACTCCGACAAGGCAATCAAAGTTTTTCAGTCGAAGATTTTGCAAAATTTTTGCGCGATCAATTGTTTCAATGTCACAATGCATATACTTTACTTTTATTTTCTTTTTTTCAAGATAAGCTGAAAGATCTTCCGACATTCTCTTAGTTAAAGTTGTGACAAGCGTTCGTTCATTACGCTTAGCTCTTTTTTGAATTTCTTTTACTAAATCATCAACCTGTCCTTTTGTTGGACGAACCTCAATGGGCGGATCCACAATACCCGTAGGACGAATAATTTGTTCTGCGACAAGACCCTTGCTATCTTTTTGCTCAAACTTACCTGGAGTTGCTGACACATAAATTTTTTGACCGATAATCTTAGAAAATTCAGAAAGTTTTAAAGGACGATTATCCAAACAGGATGGCAATCGAAAACCATGCTCAACTAAAGTTTTCTTTCGTGATTTATCTCCTTCGTACATACCGTTTAATTGCGGAATCGTAACGTGCGACTCATCAATCAGCGTCAAAAAACCCTTTGGAAAATAATCCAGCAATGTATATGGCCGGCTTCCAATCGGACGCCCTGAAAGCAAGCGTGAATAATTTTCAATTCCATGACAATATCCGGTTTCTTTAAGCATTTCCATATCATAGCGTGTTCGAGAATTTATACGCTGTGCCTCAACCAATTTTCCTTTTTTATTTAAAACCTTTAAATATGATTCTAATTCTTCTTCAATGCACGAAATTCCAGAATTAATATCTTCTTGCGACATAATAAAATGCTTTGCCGGGTATAATGCAATTTTTTTTAGCGACTGTAACATTTTTCCGCTTACGGGGTCAATCTGCAAAATCTTTTCGATTTTATCGTCAAAAAACTCAATACGCAATGCATCTCTGCGATAAGCTGGAAAAATTTCAACAACATCTCCTCTCACACGAAACTTACCGCGAGAAAATTCATAATCATTACGCTCATACTGAATATCAATTAATTGACGCAACACTTCATCTCTATCAATTATTTGATCCTTTTCCACACGCAAAAGAAAATCCTTATAATCTTCAGGAGAGCCTAAGTTATAAATACAAGACACACTTGCAACAACAATCACATCCCTGCGAGACATTAACGATGTCGTAGCAGAAAGCCTAAGCTGGTCCAATTGATCATTTATTGAGGCATCTTTTTCGATATAAACATCTGTTCGAGGAATATACGCTTCAGGCTGATAATAATCGTAATAGCTAACAAAATATTCTACGGCGTTATCTGGAAAGAATTCTTTTAATTCACTATAGAGTTGAGCGGCAAGAGTTTTATTGTGGGAAATAACAAGTGTTGGGCGGTTAATCTTTTCAATGACATTCGCAAGCGTAAATGTTTTTCCGCTTCCGGTAACGCCAAGCAAAATTTGCGATTGATAGCCACCTTGAATGTTCTTGCACAATACATCAATCGCTTTTTGCTGTTCTTTTACAGGATGAAAGGCACTTTTAAGGACAAATTGATCCATTACATTTTTAAAATAGGAAAATCTTTCAGCTATTCATGAAGCTGATTTGCAATTCGCTTAAATATCTTTTCCACTAATCCGTCATTGCGATAGCTCTTAAAATTCTTAAGCGCTGTCGAAAGGACAGAGAAATAACGAATTTCGACATCTGTTTTCTGATCAGCCCCTTTTACCAAGACATTAATAGTCATGTATCGAGACCCGAGAAGTAATGCCTTCTGCCTTGTATTTGTAAAAATTAAAACCTGCTTTGGCTCTGTTCCATCAGACGCGACATTCTGCTCGAAAATAAGAGGATCAGTCTTCTTTGATATCTTCCATCCTGTTTTCTCAAGAACATCAATAACTGCATCCAATGTTTGATCATAGCCGGCATAAAATTCTCTTTCGTAAGGATTATCCGCCGAAATATATTGCGGCATCTTAACCGTAATGCATCCTGAAAAAAGCCCAGCAGAAAATAATAAAATTACAGCAATAATTCCTACAGAAAATCTTTTATTTTTCTTACTAACCTTAATCATTTTCTCCTCCTTAACAAATTTTTCCATGTTTGTATGGACGTGTTTTATTTTTTGCAGTCTTTTTAGCAATTTCTTTTGCGATATCAATATTTGATCCTCCGCAAAAATCAAAAAGGCGAATAAAAGTATCTGCCAATTCTTCTTTAAAATTCTCATGGTTCTCCCGACGATGAGCTTCCATAGCTTCAGCAAGCTCTGTAACAATCAACATTAATGCCTCACCCGTATTGCGTTCTTCATCCCAGAAACCTTTCTCAACCGCAATATCATGACAAAGCTTTGTTAATTCTCCTAAATTTTTATTTTCAATCCCAGATTCGATCACGTTGTCTCCTTTATAGTTAATTCTTCCTTATAAATCTCTTTAAATCTTCAGGTATTGGTGCCTGTACCTTCATCGATTCTTTTGTAACAGGATTAATCCATGTAATCACCTGTGCATGTAACGCTGTTCGCCTAAACTTCAAACTGTAATCTTTAGCAAAAGCATATTTTCTTTCTCCAATTAAAGGATGGCCTATCTGAGTAAACTGAATACGAGCTTGATTGGTTCGACCTGTTTCAAGAAAAATCTTAACAATACTAAAATTCTTTTTTTCTTCAATAACTTGATACTTTGTCAAAGCCATTCTTCCTGATTGTTTTCCTCGATGCTTAAAATCATCAAAATCTTGAACAGCACTTTGAATTTTTCCTTCACGTTTTTCAAGTTTTCCGTGAACAAGCGCGAAATATTCTTTTTTAACATTTCTATTCTTAAACTCATCCATTAATAATTTCTGATGCTTTTTTCCGCGCGCAAAAATAATTGCCCCAGAAGTATCACGATCCAATCGATGGCATGGATACAGCTTTGCTTGATTTTCATCTGCTGGATTTTGCCAATTTACAACACTGGTCAAAGTCCTTTGTTCTTTTCGAGGTGTTGGAATAACAACAAGTCCGGAAGGCTTATTGACGACGAGATACTGATCATCTTTATATAAGATGTCAACACTCTTGCTAGATGGTTTCATTCTTGCATTCATATTATAGTCAAAATAAAATTGAACTTACGAAGCAACCCCATCATTCTCATCCTGAGTCTCAAACAACCCAATGACATGATTCAATTTTTTAATAATAATGATAGGAAAAATAATAATCCATGCTTGAAAGGCTAGCGATAATAACATCTGAATAGGCGAGATTGAAACCGTGACTCCATTTTCCATTACATTTTCCTTTTGCTTAATTGCTGCTGCTTTAGCATTTTCTTTTTAAGGCAGAACCAATATATTCTGTAATAATCTTTTTATCTTTTTCTAAAATATCATTAAAATAAATCGCTATGCTGAAATGCTTTCCTTCTTTATCAGCCTGAGAGCGAACAACCACTCCACAGCAAGATATCTTCTTTATGACTGTCTTACTTTTTTGCCGACACGGCAACAAAAGCTGAATTCTTAGCTTTGTCATCGGATCAAGACTCTTATTAACTATGCAATATGCCCCTGTGCAACTCAAATTCTTACTTTCGGTGACAATATCTAGCGCATCACTAGAAATCTTTAGAGGAATATTCTTATCAACTCGAGGACTTCTTCGTCTTTCGTCAGTAGGCATAATCAAAAAATTAAGACTCCTTTTTCTCTTCGGAAGATTCTTCTGCGGCTTCCTTTTTTGCAGTTAGCCAGCAATTTTTATTACAATAATATTTACCATCTCTATAATACCGTTTTGCTCTGCTGAGATGTTTTTTACAGACAGGGCAATTCTTTACCTCTTCTACTGCTTCTTTATCTTTAGCCATATTACAATTTTACTCCTTTCTAAGAATAAAAATCAACATATTTATAAAAATATAAATGG
>JAOZRJ010000052.1 GCA_029931885.1 Candidatus Omnitrophota bacterium
TCTTTTCTTTTTTAAGAAGAATACTTAAAGAATTTAAAATTGTTTTTCTTCTTTGCTGAAAAGATTTTCGAATGATTTCAAATAACAATTCTTCATCTTTAACTTTTAATGAAGGCTTTGATTTAAAATCGATTCGCGTAAGACAAGATTGTACTTTTGGAATCGGACGAAAACAAGAGTTTTTGATCTTTAAAAGTATTTTAGGATCTGCATAGTATTGAATAAAACAGCTAAGAGATCCGTAATCCTTTGTGTTAACTTTTGCGGTGAGACGGTTTGCAAATTCAAGCTGAATTGTTATAAATGCTGAGGAAAATAGTTTTCTATTCTCGATTAATTTTGTAAGGATAGGCGAAGATATGTTGTATGGAAGGTTTCCTATGATTTTTGTTGGGTGGTTTAAATTTGAGAAATTGAATTTTAAGATGTCTTCGTTAATGAAGGTTGTATTGCTTAATTGGATTTGTTTTTGCAATTGGTTGACTAAAGATGCGTCTTTTTCAACAGCGATGAGCTTTTTTACTTTTAAAGCTATCTTTTGAGTTAGCGCGCCTTGACCCGGCCCGATTTCAATGACGCTTTCTGTTTCTTTTAGGTCACACGCCGAGATGATTTTTTTAATTATATTTGGATCAATTAGGAAGTTTTGACCAAGATATTTTTTGGCCCTTGGGAAATTAGAGTTTTTCCTCATGTTGATAGTTTAATAGCAAGTTTTATAGATTCACACAGTGAAGACGGATTGGCTTTATTTTTTCCGACTATATCAAAGGCAGTCCCATGAGCTGGAGATGTTCTAACAATCGGAAGCCCAATCGTTAAATTGACAAGTTTATCAAACGACTTCATTTTGATGGGAATTAACCCCTGATCATGATACATGGAAATAATTGCGTCATATTTTTTTGAATTAAAAGGGCAAAATACAGTATCTGCAGGAAAAGGACCAGAAATATTTTTTAAATATTGCTTTGCTTTGCGGATAGCGGGGATAATTATTTTTTTTTCTTCGACTCCCATTCTTCCACCTTCACCTGCGTGAGGATTAAGTCCGCAGACGGCAATTTTTGGATTAGAAATTTTAAATTGTTTTTTCAGCGATTGAGCAGTTAGCAAAAGCGTTTGATAAATATTTCTTGTTGTTATTTTAGAGCTTATGGATGAAAGAGGAAGATGTCTTGTAGCGATTACAACTTTTAATTCAGGGGTAACGAACATCATATCAAAAGTTTTCGTTTTAAAGAAGTTTGCTAGATATTCAGTGTGTCCGGTAAAGTTTTTGTGCGTTAACTGGATTGCTTCTTTGCAAATAGGTCCAGTTACGAGAGCCGATAGGCTTTTTTGTTTTAATAGACTCAAAGCAACGTCGAGATATTCAAGCGATATTTGGCCGCATTTTTTGTTGATTTTTCCGAATGGAATTTTATTATTTTCAAAATTTTTAAGATCAATAAAAGAAGTATTTCTTAAAGGTTTTTTTTGATATGGCAAGAAAGCTTTATGGTCACCGATAATTTGGAAATAAGCACGCGTGTTAACCAATGGATCGGATAATGCCTTAGCAATAATTTCAGGTCCAATTCCGCACGGATCACCTAATGTAATCCCGATTATAGGTTTTTTATTTCTCTTCATTGTCTAATTTCGATATATGCATCATCTCTTAGATCGTTAAGCCATTTTTCTTTGCGATCATTTAATTGTTTTCGAAATAAAATATTGTGAATTGAATTTTTGACTTCCGATAGCGGCGCAATTTCTTCTGGAAGCTTTTTATTTAATCGGAAAATGTAAATTCCTGTGTCGACTTCTACTCGAGGTGAGATTTCTCCTTCTTGAAGTTTAAAAACAACATTTTCAATGGCCGGAAGAGTCTCTCCTTTGTTTATGATTCCAATAGAAGATGATTGAGAAAACTTTTTTGCAACAATTTTGAAATTTTCTATGTCGGAATCTTTTTTTAAAAGATAGATTGCTTCTCTTGCTTTTCTTTCTGCATTTTCTTGATCGTTGTCGTAAGGAATAAAAATTGATTCAAGATCGACACGTTTTGGTTTTCGGAATTTTTCAGAGTTTTGTTCATAATATTCGGTAACATTTTGTGGGCTTACAAAGACTTTTGAACGAATTTCAATTTCTTCAATATAATACGTCTTCAGCTGATCGGTGATTTTATCTCTAAGTTCTGCAAGAGTAAGACCCTGTGAAACAATTTCTGCTAAAAAATCTTTTTTATTGGGAAACTGGCTTCTGATTTCATTGATACGTTTTTCAGCAACTTCTGGGCGAATAGTCAACCCTTTCTTTTCTGCAGCATAAACCATAAGTTTGTCATTGATAAGTTTTTCTAGACCATTTGCTTCATAATACGCCATTCCTTCGCGGATATCCTCTTGGTTCCGACCGGAAGATTTAAGCCCTATGTAAACAAGTCCTAGATATTCACGTAAGTCCTTTAGTGTTATGGCTTCATTGTTAACAATTGCAAGAATGCCATCTTCAAAGGCACAAAATACTTTTTGTGCGCTTAAAGAGGCGGTGAAGATAATTAAACAGATAATAATGCAATGTTTTAAAGATTTCATAGATGTTCTCCTGGTTGTGCTTTCATGTGTTCAACAGATTCTTTGAGCAAACGGCAATATAAATCAAATCCAACTGATGAGATATATCCATGTTGTTGCTCCCCTAAAAGGTTTCCTGCTCCTCTAATTTGAAGGTCTTCAAAGGCTATATTGAAACCAGACCCTAAATCGCTATATTTTTCGATGGCTTCAAGCCGTGATTTAGATTCTTTTGATAATGCCTTCTTTGGTGGTGCGATAAAATAAGCGTACGCTTTTACCTTAAACCGTCCTACTCTACCTCTGAGTTGATGTAGGTCGGCCAATCCGAAGCGATCAGCTCGATTAACGATAAGTGTGTTTGCATTTGGAATATCTATTCCGGACTCGATAATTGTTGTACATGCCAGAATATCAATTTCGCCTTTTAGGAATTGTAGCATAATTTTTTCTAAAACGCGACCTGGCATTTGGCCATGAGCGATACATACGCGCGACTTCGGAAGAAGATTTTTTATAATATTACCAATTTTTTCGATATCTTCAACTCTATTGTGTAAAAAAAAGACCTGCCCTTTGCGTCTGAGTTCTTTTTCGAGTGCATCCTTAATGATATCTTCGTCAAATTCAATAATGTGCGTGGAAATAGGAATACGATTTTGAGGTGGAGTGTTAATCGAGGACATATCTTTCGCGCCAGATAGAGACATGTAGAGTGTGCGTGGAATTGGCGTGGCAGTAAGCGTTAACACATCAACAAGGAGCCGGAAATGCTTTAGTCTTTCTTTTGCTCGAACTCCAAAGCGCTGCTCCTCGTCGATAATGACGAGACCAAGATCTTTGAAGCAAATATCTTTTGAAAGAAGCCGGTGTGTTCCGATGACAATATCTACTTTGCCTACTTTAAGATTCTTTACAATTTCTGTTTGTTCTTTTTTGGTTCGAAAGCGGTTTAGCATTGCGACTTCGACTGGAAATTCTTTAAGACGTTTTAAGAAATTATAATAATGCTGCTCTGCCAAGATTGTTGTGGGAACCAGGATGGCGACTTGTTTGTTATTCATAACTGCCTTGAAGCTTGCTCTCATGGCCATTTCGGTTTTTCCATAACCGACATCGCCGCATATCAGTCGGTCCATTGGGTATTTTGATTCCATATCTGCTTTGATGTTATCCCAAGCTTTGACTTGATCAGGGGTTTCTTTGAATGGAAAATTCTTTTGAAAGTCTTTTTCCCATGAGGTTTTTTTCGAGAAAGAATACCCTTCCATGCTTGTACGTAAGGCTTGGATGTGAAGCATCTCTGCGGCAAGCCTTTGAATACTTTTTTGGATGCGTGCGCGTATTTTTTTCCATTCACCCGATCCAAGTTTGTATAATCGAGGTGGTCTTTTTGTAAATCCAACATATTTTTGAACAAGATGCATGTCAGCTTTTGGAACAAAGAGCTTATCTCCTTGAGCGTATTCAACGACTAAATGCTCTTTTTCTTCTTTTCCAAAATCACGTTTTTCAATACCTAGAAATTTCCCAATTCCGTGATTATTGTGGACAATATAATCTCCCTTTTCAATATCTACAAAGTTATTTAGAGGAGTTTCTGCACAAAAAGATTTTTTGCGTGATTTCTTCTTTGGAAGAATAATAATGATGTTGTGTTTCCAAATTGATTTTCCTGTTTTTAAATTGAAACTTGCAATTGATCGGATTTTGTTGTCGTCGAGCTCAATGCGTACTGGGGAATCAAAATTGGCTGGGAAGATATCAATAATCCCGCCACGTTGGCTAAAGTCTCCTTCTTCAAAAACAGAAGTTACATTCGCATAACCAAAGCCGGTGAGGTTTTTAAGAAATGATTCTATTGAAATTGTTTGTGAGGCAAAGAATTTTAATGATGTGAACATCTGTAAAAGTTATTTCTTATGTTTTTGCCAGGCTAAAACAAGCGGTGTTGCGATAAAGATTGTTGAGTATGTTCCTGTCATAAAGCCTATAAGAAGGCAGAACGCAAAAGTGTTTAATACGTGTCCTCCTAAGAAGAAAAGAGAAAAAACAACTAAAAGCGTTGTTATAGTTGTCAAAATACTA
This sequence comes from Candidatus Omnitrophota bacterium, assembly GCA_029931885.1. Next base: position 4,653 of record JAOZRJ010000052.1, read on the forward strand.
CGACTAAGAGTTTGATTTATGCTTAAATTAATTGCATCTCGTAATGTTATTTTCCTGGCTTTTAAGAGGTTTTCTCGAATACGATTATAGATAATAATTGTGTCGTTGATAGAGTAGCCAGCTATAGTTAATAGTGCCGTAACGACAAGAAGATCGATTTGTCTATTTGTAAAAGCTAAGAAGGAAATTGTAATAAAAACGTCATGCAAGAGTGCAATAACTCCTGCGATTGCAAAATCAAAATGTTTGTATCGAAATCCTACAAAAATAAGAATGCCGGCCATAGCAAATAAAATGGCTAAAAGGGCTCTTTTTCGCAAGACTTTCCCAACGACTGGGCCAACTTTTTCAATACGCATGGTTTCAAAGTGGTCGTCAGGAAGATTATTTTTAAATGCTGCATTGGTTTGGTCATAGGCATCTTCAGAGGTTCGAACAATAATTGTTTCCGGATTTTTATCAAATTGCTGAATAACGAAATTATTGACTCCCTCTTTTTTTAAAGCTTCACGTAGATCTTCGACCGGTGCTGGGCGCTCAAATTTATATTCTTGAATTTGCCCTCCTGCAAAATCGATTCCGTAGGCTTCATCTTTTTTTTGTAGAAAAACAGTCATTCCTACTGCAATAATGATGATTGATAGCGCATAACAGAAACGTCTTTTTGAAACAAAGTCAATTTTTGTATTTTTAAAAAAGTTTAGGCTTGGTAGGGATTTAAGAATTTTTGCCTGAATAAATATATCAAAAAGGGTTCGCGAAACAACGAGTGCTGTGAATAAGCTACACAGTAGACCAATAGATAACGTAATTGCAAATCCTTTAATCGGGCCTGACCCAAATTGAAATAGCATAAATGCAGCGATTAATGTTGTTGTGTTTGAGTCAATGATTGCAGAGAAAGCTTTATGAAAACCATTATTTACGGCAACTTGTAATGGGCGACCATTTGCGATTTCTTCTCGGATTCGCTCATTAATAAGAACGTTGGCATCAACAGCCATTCCGAGCGTTAAAATAATACCGGCGATACCTGGCAATGTTAGTGTTGCTTGGGTCCCTGGCATCATCATATTCAAGAATCCCAGAGCCCCAATGATCATTAAAAGATTAAGGGTCAGAGCGATATCTGCGATAAAGCCTGACATGAAATAGTAAAGAACCATAAAGATAAAGACAGCAATTCCTCCAATTAGGGTTGCCTTGATTCCTGCTTGAATGGAATCTTTTCCAAGCAATGGTCCGACAGTTCTTTCTTCCTCGATATACATGGGAGCTGGCAAGGCACCTGAGCGCAGAGACAAGGCCAAAAGATTTGCTTCATCAAATGTGAACAGTCCTGAAATTTCAGCTTGTCCGCTTAAGATTGGTTCACGAACGTTAGGGGCGGAAATTACTTCGCCGTCTAGGATGATAGCTAGCCGTTTGCCGATATTTTCCTTAGTTAGAGTTGCAAAGATTTTAGCCCCTTCTCCATTAAGAGAAAGAGAAATTTTTGGTTGACCAAATCCCGTTTGATCAAAATCAACACGAGCGTCAGCAACAGTTTCTCCGCTTAATGCGGTTTCTGCTTTTAACAGTAGAGGTCTTTTTTCTTCGTCTTTGATATATTTTAATTCATATCCATCTGCAACATCTCCTGCTAGTGCTTGAGAAAGAAGATTTGGATCATCGCTAACAATTCGGAATTCAAGTTGTGCGACTTTGCCGATCATGGCCATGGCGGCATCTCTGTCAGTTACGCCAGGAAGTTGTACAAGGATTTGATTCTCCCCTTGACGTTGAATTACAGTTTCTCCTATACCTAATCCGTCAATGCGATTTCTTAAGATTTCCATAGCTCGCACAACAGCATCTTTACGAGCATCTTCAGAGATTTTGTCTGTTTCAACTTTTAGAACAAGATGCATGCCCCCTTTAAGATCAAGCCCAAGGTTAATTCGTTTTTCTAAAGGAAAGGAAAAATAAATTGAGGCAAGAACAACCCCTAGAATTAAAAGAATGCGCATTTTTAGATTTTTTTTCATACAGCCCTCTTTGTCATTGATGTAAGCTTAGCTTTTTGTAACGCGCGCTACGGCACCTCTATCGATTTCAATTTTAACATTATCATCAATACGTATTGTTAAAGTATTTTCTTTAATGTTAACTATTGTTCCGTGAATTCCGCCACTTGTAACAATTTCATCATTTTTTTTAACATTATCAAGCATTTGTTGATTCTTCTTTTGCTTTTCTTTCTGTGGCTTAATAACAAGAAAATAAAAGATTGCAAAAATTATTCCGTAAGGGACAAGCATTGCTGCTGGATTCATTGTTTGTTCGGCTCCCATTGTCTATCCTTTCGTTATCGATAATGAAATTACAATATGACTGAGATTTTAAGCTTTTTTTAATTTTTTAGCTAGACTACGGACAGTGTCGCTCATTCGAGCACCTTTTTTGATCCATTTGTCGAGCTTTTCCTGATCGATGGAGACTGAAGCAGGTTTTTTTGATGGATCATAATAGCCGATAATATCAAGATTACGTGAATCTCTTTTTGTCTCACGCTTGATGGCAACAATACGGTAATTAAACCGTTTTTTTGCTGATTTTCCGATACGCTGTAAACGAATACGTGTTTCCATAAAATAACACCTCTTTCTATTTATTTCTTTGTGAAAAATACATACTATATATTAACGTGAATTTAATTTATTTCAACCGTTTATGCAAAATTGTTATGCGCTAGTTCAATCGATGCAATTTGCGCTTTTGCCTTGTTTTTTGTTTCAATATATTCTTTTTTTGGGTCAGAGTCAGCCACTATCCCTGCGCCTGCTTGAATATAGGCCTGTTTACCTTTAATGACAATTGTTCGTATAGTAATGCAAGTGTCAAGATTTCCAGAAAAACTGATATAACCAACACATCCAGCATAAGGCCCTCTTGAAACAGGTTCTAGTTCATCAATAATTTCCATTGCACGAATTTTAGGAGCGCCGGAAACTGTTCCTGCTGGAAAAGTTGCCTTGATGACATCTACCATGTCAAAAGATTTTGCCAAAACGCCTTTTACGTTGCTTACGATATGCATTACGTGTGAATAGTTTTCAATGTTCATAAATTCTGATAATTTCACAGTGCCTTTTTTACAAACACGACCTAAATCATTTCGTCCAAGATCTACTAGCATAATGTGCTCGGCACGTTCCTTAGGATCGGACAAGAGATTCTTGGCAAGAGCTCGATCTTCTTTGTCAGTTTTTCCTCTTGGGCGTGTCCCTGCGATTGGACGCGTTTCAACTATTTTGTTTTCGCAACGCACAAGAAGTTCTGGGGAAGATCCGACGATATGGACGTCATTAAAGCGTAAAAAATACATGTATGGAGATGGATTGACCGTGCGTAAGGTTCTGTAGATATTTAATGGATCTGTTTGGATTTTAGTCTGAAATCTTTGAGATAAAACAGCTTGAATAATTTCTCCTGATCGGATTTTCTTTTTTGTGCTGATAACAGCTTTTTTAAAATTTTTTTCGCTAAAGTTTGATTTAACTTTTAATTTCTTTAAGGCTCTTGGTGTTTTTTCTTTTGGTATTGGAGACTTCAGTTCTGTGATAATTTGTTCGATTTTCTTTTGAGCTGTTCGATATGCCAGAAGCTTTTTCTCTATAGTGTCCTTAGGATTAATTTCAACACAAGAAATAATTTTTATTTTATGATTTAGGTGATCAAAGATAATTAAATTTTTTGTTAACGACAAAACGATATCTGGAATCTTTAGATCATCTTTTGGTTTATTCGGGAGGTTTTCGAAGAAGCGAACAGTATCATACCCGATGTATCCAATGAGTCCGCCGCAGAAACTAGGAAGACCTTTTGTTTCGACAAGTTTATAGCGCGCCATAATCTTTTGTGCTTCACGCAATGGAGATCTGGATGTAATGTGTTGTTCTTTCTGTTTCTTTCCTTTGGAAAAATGAAGTATTTTTATATTTTCATTTTTACTTGTAAAAACGAGCTCAGGA
>JAOZRJ010000053.1:0-3161 GCA_029931885.1 Candidatus Omnitrophota bacterium
CCTAAATCTTGTAAATACTTTAAATCTGCCGGCTCGCCTTTGCCTGCCATAATATTCTCTAGCCGTTCTTTTAATAAAACATTTCCCGCTCGACAAGGAGTGCAATACCCGCAGCTTTCTTCAACAAAAAACTCCATATACTCATGAACAGCTTTCAACAAATCGCATTTAGGCCCAAAAACAACCATAGACCCTCCTGTGCCTAAATCGTTATAGCAAATCACTCGAGAATATCCGTCTGGGCCAATAAATTGACCAGAAGGCCCACCAACCAAAACTGCTTGGGCATCGCTCGCGCCAACTTCTTTAAGGATATCAGTCACTTTAACGCCAAAAGGAAACTCATAAACTCCAGGTTTTTGACAATATCCGGAAATGCTTAAAATTTTTGTTCCAGAACTATCCGGAGACCCGATAGATAAAAACCAATTTGCACCCTTTTCTAAAATACGCGCTACAGAACAAAAAGTTTCAACATTATTAACACTAGTTGGAGAAGCCAAATAACCCTTTTGCGCCGGAAAAGGAGGTCTTGTTTTTGGATCACCTCTTAGACCCTCGCAAGAACTGATTAACGCACTTTCCTCGCCGCAAATATATGCACCAGCTCCTAGCTGTATACGAATGTCAAAATTAAAACCATTCTTTCCTTTTACATCTTTTCCCAGCAAATTCTTATCACGCCTTTCTTGAAGTTTCTTTTCTAAAAACTTCAACAAGTATGCGTATTCACCTCTCAAATAAAGAATTCCTGTGTCCGCGCCAATAGCATATCCTGCAATTGTCATTCCTTCAAAAACCAAATCATATTTTTCTGTCAAAAGGACTCTATCTTTAAATGTCCCTGGCTCACCTTCATCAGCATTACAAATAATAAATTTTTGATCTCCTTTAGCAGCTCTTGTAAACTGCCATTTTAATCCTGTTGGAAAACCAGCTCCACCACGCCCTCTCACTTTTGACGTCTTAACAATATCAATAACTTCCTCTGGCTTTAATGCTACTGTCTTTTCAAGTCCCTTTTCAGGCTCGCTATCAGCAAAAATAACATCGCCTTTTTTAAAAATATTATTTTTTACTTCTGATTTAACAAGATCATCCGCGTTATTTCCATCACCTGAAGAAAGATTAAGTTTTGTGGGATCAAGGTGAGATTTTAAATCTTTTAAAATTTCCTTTACCTTCTTTTCATTCAAATCTGTCACAATAACATCATTAATCAATGCAGCCGGAGCTTGATCGCACATACCGATACAAGGCGTATACTCAAGAGTTATGTTCCCGTCAAAAGTAGTTTCTCCAAAGACAATACCAAGCTCTGAAGTAAAGGCCTTTGCAACTTCTTCCAGACCTTTCATTCTATCAACAGTATCGTTACACAATCTTACAACAACCTTACCTTTAGGTTGCTTGGACAAAAATGAATAAAATGAAACAACACCTTCAACCTCAACATAATGCGCTTTGGTTTGCTTTGCAATTAGATGCATAGCCTCATTATTAACGCACCCGATACTTTTCTGAACAGATCCAACAATGTTCACCATTTTTGTGCGATCATTCTGATTAGCATTACAAATTTCTTTAATTATTTTTTGTGCTGAATCATCCATAAAAAATACCCTTAATTTAATATTGGTTGAATGTTTTTTTGCGCCAAAACAACACTAAAGTAATATTTTTCCTTTAATGAATCGTGAAATTTGGAACAATTAAAATTATTATACAGATATCGATTTCTTTTGCAAGAAATAATTTTCTTAAATTCTTAATCCTAAAACGAGAAAAAACCTTCCTAGAGATGACTTTTAGGCGCCGTAACCGCTTCCGGCTATAAACTTCTCAAGCTCACGAATCGTAAATTCCTTATCGGAAATAACTTTTTTTACAACATCACCAATCGTAATAATTCCAAGAAGCTCTTTATCTTCCATGACGGGAAGATGCCGAATGTGCTTACTTGTCATGAGAGCCATACATTCTTCAATCGTTCGATGTGGGGCTATGCAAAAAACTTCCCTGGTCATTAAATCCACTACTGGCGTCTCCTTGGAAGTCTTTCCTTCTAAAGCAACTCTTCGAGCATAATCACGCTCTGAAAATATGCCGACCAATTTTCCTTCTTCCAAAACAAGAAGCGCTCCAACATTTTTTTGCGCCATAATCTTAAGAACATCAAAAACTAAGTCATCGGGCTTCACAGACCAGAGCTCTGATCCTTTTTCTTTTAAAAGATAACCTACTGTGCTCATCTTCCCTCCTTTTTTATATTCCTGATTACAGGAATTATAGGACGAAATAAAAAATGTGTCAATTGCTTATACTAATAGTGGGGAATATTTTTGGCTATTATTCTGAAATAAATTTGGCTGAAATTCCTACTTTTTTATCTCTATTTTCCTTAAGCCAACCTATCCACTCGTTCATACCCTGGCCTTTTAAAGGAGAACATTCAATAATTTTAAGATTAGAATTTAATTTAGATATATCCTCTTTGACACGATCTAAATCAAACTGTAAAACATTTAAAAGATCAACTTTTGTAAGCAAAACAAGATCAGCTGCCTGAAAAATCGTAGGATATTTTGCAACCTTATCGTCTCCCTCTGGAATGCTTAAAAGAATAACTTTTGCATTTTCCCCCAAGTCAAACTCACCAGGACAAACCATATTGCCAACATTCTCAATAAAGAGATAATCTGATTTTTCAAGGTTAAGCTCAGAAAGACTTTCGGCAACCTGATTTGCATAAAGATGACAACTCATACCGGTATTAATCTGTATAACGTCTGCCGCGTTTGGGGCAAGACGTTCGGCATCACGAGTAGTTTGAAGATCTCCGACAATAATAACGGATTTCTGATCCGGTAAAAGCATTGAGATTGTTTTCTCTAAAAGAGTAGTTTTTCCACTTCCAGGAGAACTAATAAAATTTACCGAAAAAAGTCCAGCCCTTTTAAAAACTTCACGATTTTTATTTGCCACAAGATCATTAGCTTCTAAAACCCTTTTGGCTACATTAATTTTCATCTCTTTTCCTCTTTATGATCTCCAACAACTGATTTTAAAATTATATCATTTCCTTGCAAAATTTTCGTATCTGCTTTCTGACATTTAGGGCACAAAAAATTATCCGGCTCTGGTGCAAAATTCTTTTGACT
>JAOZRJ010000053.1:3171-8646 GCA_029931885.1 Candidatus Omnitrophota bacterium
GCATTCTGCCAAAGGCTTAATTTCTCGGATCTTTAACGTCGCACTCTCGGCAATTGTATCTTGTTTAACAGCATTAAATGCTTCAAGCATCACTTCAGGAATAACCTGTCGCAAATAGCCTGTCTCAATTTCTACGCTATCAATACGAATCAGTTGATTGCTTTTTGCAACATCTAAAACCTGATCCATCAATCCAACAGCAATAGACATTTCATGCATAATCCTTTTTCCTTTACTGTTGAAGATCACAAAAAAGAGATAAGAATTCTATCGTAAAATCGATATCACGAACAACGATATTCTTTGGAGCCGCAATTGATGTAGGCGTAAAATTAATAATACCTCGCAAGCCCGAAAGAATAATAACATCTGCAACTTCTTGGCTAAATTCTTTCGGCACAGCAACAATCCCAATTTCTACATGTGTTTTTTTAATAATTATCGGAGCGCTTTCAATAGAATAAACCATAACGCCGTTTATCTTTTTCCCAACCTTACGACGATCTTTATCAAATGCAGCAACAATTTTTATTCGATCTTTATGAAATCCCGGATATTTTAGTATTGCAGAACCCAAGTTTCCAACTCCAAAGAGAGCAACGCGAACCACATCCTGCTGAATAACAAACCTCTCTAAAATATCACGAAGCTCAACTATTTTATAGCCAATCCGAGGTGTTCCAACTTTTCCAAACTTTGAAATATCTTTTCTAATTTGAACATCACTAAAACCTGTCATCTTTGCCAATTCACTTGACGAAACAAGATAACGCTTTGATTTAACAAGCCCCTCTAATGCTCTAATATAGTGAAGTGCTCGTTCGATAGTTTTTCTGGATATTTTCTTCATAATTTAATAAATAATGAAATTTATAACGACAAAGCCCATTAGAGAAATCTCTAACGGGCTTATAATTTCTCAGCTAATAATAATTAAAGAATAATTCTAGCATCGACAGCAAAACTACCCTCTTTATTGGTAATAAGAGGGTTGATATCAATTTCCTTAACAAGAGGTGCTAATTTTTGGATAGAATAAAGAGTTTGAATAATCGATGGCTTATGTGCCTTTACACCTCTAAATCCATCCAAAATCTTTCTAGCCTTAATATCATTAATAAGGCGTCCTGCCTCCATCTTGCCAAACGGAACAATACGGAAAGATACATCCTTTAAGGCTTCTACAAAGACTCCTCCAAGACCAAACATAACAACCGGACCAAACTGAGGATCATTGCTCATGCCAACAATACATTCTATTCCTTCCATCATTTGGATTAAATTAACACCGAGAATATGGGCATCAGGAACAGCAGCCGAAACATTATTCATCATTTTATCAAATCGCTTCTTTAGCTGTTCTTCATTCTGGATATTTAAGGCAACTCCGCCAACGTCTGATTTATGGATAATTTCAGGAGATGTAATTTTCATCGCCAAAGGATACATATCTTTGGCCTGAACCACGGCCTCATCGACGTTACGGGCAAATCCCCATTTTGGAGTCGGAACGCCACAAAGCTCTAAAATCTTTCGTGCTTCATGCTCAAAAAGAATTGTGCGTCCTAAACTTTTTATTTTATCAATCATATCAACAACCTCTTGCGGGGCTGGGTCAATCTTTGGAATTTCTTTTTTACGATTAGATATTTCTTTCCACTTATAAAGAGCCTTTAAGGCAGATACGGCTTCACTGACCTCACTAAAGGCCGGAATATGATGATCATTTAAAAAATGAAGAGCTTCCTGAGTACGCTTTCCCCCAACCATCGAGATAACAAGTGGTTTATTACGATGAATGCTTCTATATTCTTCTTCAATGGCTTTTGCGATATCTATCGGATTTGTAACAGCTGTTTCGCAATAAAGAATAATTACAGCTTTAATACGATCCTCCTGAAACGCTAACTTTGTCGACTCCTGATATCCTTTCATGCCGCTTCCACCGGTTATATCAATAGGATTTCTAGTGCTTCCAAAATCCGGCATTGTTTTTCTAAATTTTTCTTCCAACCATTTTTCATCATCTAAAAGTTTTAAACCGACGGCCTCACATTCATCAGTCGTTGCAACACCAATTCCCCCGCCATTTGTAATAATAATAGTTTCCTCACCCTTAGGAAGAGGCAAAGAAAATGCCCTTGCCCAATCAAAAGCCTGTGTAAATGTTGTTGCGCGTAAAAGCCCAAGTTGCTTAAAAACTCCTTCATAAATTTTATCTGACCCTGATAAAGATCCAGTATGCGACGCTGCAGCTTCTGCCCCTCTTGTTGTTGATCCTACTTTTAAAATCACAACTGGTTTCTTAATTTCTGTTTCAAGAAATTTTCTTCCCTCTTTGGTTCCTTCCATATAAATCAAAATAGCATCAACGTTATCATCGTTATTAAAATATTCAATGAGATCCTTTTCATCGATATCCGCTTTATTACCAAGATTAACCAAAGAGGCCAATCCAATTTTCTCCATCGCCGTCCATCCCATCAAAGAAATAGCCAACGCTCCGCTCTGAGAAATAAAAGCAATTTTTCCAGGGCGAATGTCCGACGGACCAAAACTCGCATTAAGTTTTGATGGCGTATAGACGTATCCAAACATATTTGGGCCCAATAAAGCAATATTGTGTTTATCTGCAATTTTCTTAAGCTGCTCTTCTTCTTCAATATTTCCAACCTCACCAAATCCAGACGTAATAACGGCAACTCCTTTAACACCTTTTTGTGCACATCCCTCCAATGTATGAATAACCAAAGGAGCTGGAATAGAAATAACCGCAGCATCAACGTCTCCTGGAATCTCTTCAACAGTTTTATATGCTTTTTTTCCTAAAACTTCGTCATCGTGAGGATTAACCGGATAGATATTGCCTTCGTAGCCGCAATCAATAATATTCTTTAGTATTTGATAACCAACTTTTCCCGGCTTTGAAGATGCGCCGACAATGGCAACGCCTCGCGGCTTAAAAATAGCATTTAAATCTTTTTTGTGATTTTGATCATGATGATTTTTTTGATTAAGATGAAACAAATCTCGAATAGACATAAAAATCCTTCTTTCTATATAAGTATAAATACTAAAAATATATTTAATAAAAATAATCGAAAACATTATATCAAATAAACGTCTTTTTTCAACTGACTATTTTTTCTTAAAGAAAAGGGCCTGCCAAAGGCAGGCCCTTTAATCAAAACTTTTACCTAATTACCTTAAAACTCGAAACTTACCCCTCCCACAAAATTTCGTTCTTCTGCGGGGTAAAATCCGATCTTATCGCTTCCCGATGAATAAACGCCATAAGCATTATATCTTCTATCAAAAATATTCTTTACGCCAAACCAGAAATTAATATTTTTATATGTATAATCAACCTTAACATCAAAGGTTACATAAGAATTTAATTTGGCTTGAGCATTAGATTGATCGCTGATCGCATAACATTTATCCACATAATTCATTGAGAACGTTGTCATAAAATTCTTGAAAGGTTTAATAGAAATGCCTGTGTTAATTTTATTCTTTGGAACAAACGGCACCTTATTCCCAGAATAGCTTCCTCCATGAAAAAATGCATCTTGAGATGTCCAATTAATATATGGCTCTAGAAGATCTTTAAACAGCTGTGCTTTTCCGCTCAGTTCAAAACCATAATGTCTTGTTGCAGGACTATAATTAGAATTTTTATAAGTAATAGGATCATAATAAATTTCATTCTTTACATCCATAAAAAAGAAATTGGCATCCGCCTTTAACCACGGAAAAGAAATATCACGCACTCCTATTTCATAATTTTGAGCCACCTGATGTTTTAAGCTCGTGTTGAGCCCACCACCACTTCCCCAGAATCCAGTATAAACATTTTGATAATATTCATCGGTAACAGGAAAACGAAACGATCTTGAATAATCAAAATATATCTGTGAATCTTCGTTATATTTATATCCAAGACCAAAATTAAGCGCTCCGTCATTTAAAGATTTTGATTCCTTATTAACTGAAACTGCTCTTTGATCAAAAATATATTCAGCCCAGGAAGTTCTCGCACCAAAAGAAACGAGATACTTATCATCAAACTCAGCATTTTCTAATACATACAATCCAAATGTTTGCTTTGTAATATTGACAAAATCTGGTGCAGAGCTCTGATTTCCACTTCGAATTTTATCTTTCGCATAAAAATAATCAAACCCAACTGTAAAATTATTTATCACACGGTCATTAATATTTGATTTTGTTTCTAATTTGGGTCGGATTTCAAAAGAATCAATTTGATGAAGCGTTTCATACCTTCCCCAGCTCGAAACAGATAAAGATTTATTATCCCTTTTTCGATAGGAAGAAAACAAAGAAATTTGTGCTTCGTTTTCATTAATTAAGAAATCAAACTTTGGATCAATATTAACAAAATAATCCGAAGTCCATCCTTTATCATCTGTATGCGTCGTCCCTCGCCTTCCAGCTGTTTCAATATCCGAGGCAAATAATGCTCCTGGCATTCCATATCGATCACGATGATATCCAGTTGAAAAATCAAGCGAAAATTTATCCGTTGGATAAAAAGAAACATTTCCTAAATAATCATTCGCCCAATAATCATTGTTTGCTCTATACCCAGATGTTTCTTCATACGAATAATTAAAGTAGTAATCAAAAAAACCAAAACTTCCTCCTGTTGATAAAAATCCCTTCTTGTATTGATAACTGCCGAATTCAGTTCCCACTCGCAAAGGCGCTTGAGAACTTTGATAACCTTTTCTTGTAACAATATTAATAACTCCAGCTGACGCATTGTCGCCGTATAAAACAGTTGCTGCTCCCTTTAAAATTTCAATCCGTTCAACAGAATCTAAATTAATTTGACTCCAATCTGCGCCAGAAAGGTCTACTTGATTAGTCCTTCGACCGTCTACGAGAACCAAAACATTGGTTTTGCTTGTTTCTCCGAACCCTCGAATATCAATATTCACTCCCTTAGGGTTTCCCAAATAATCAGAAACAAAAATCCCGCTTTGAGATCCTATAATTTCAGGTAAGGATGTTGCTGTTGATTTTTCTATGTCTTCTCTTGCTATAACAGAAATTCCCTTACTAATATCTGAGACTGCCAAACTAGTTCGACTGGCCAAAACATTAATCTGGCCTAGATCAAAATCTTCTTGGGCAAAACAATTTTGCGCAAAAAATGCCACCAAAATAAAAATAAAAAACTTCTTCTGCATCTTTCCTCCTTTTTAGTTACCTGGCCTTGTTTAACTACTAATATATTTTATCGAGCCAGCATAACCAATAATGACAGAGTTTCTCCTTAAAAATAAAAAACCCCCAGCCGAAAAATCAGCTGAGAGCCTATATTTACTCCTTATACTCAACATTTATTTTCTATACTATCTCGCGTAGTATGATGGAAATATTTTATTCAGGCAGGCGTTCTGGCTTTCCTTTTTTGCAAAGCAAAAAAGAATCACAGTAGCGGGACTG
>JAOZRJ010000054.1 GCA_029931885.1 Candidatus Omnitrophota bacterium
TGAATAAAACCTTTTTATTTTCTCCTATGGATTGCACTAAAAATTTCTTTTTCTTTTTTTGTCCAAGTTCTCGTAAGGATTGGCTTCGTTTCTGAATTGTATGGTTGTTGTTTTGATTCGGAAAAGTGTTACTTCTTGCGAATTTACGGTTTGAATAGCTAAATACGTGTAGATAGCTGAGAGGTGCTTTTTCTAGAAAAGTATACGTTTCGTCAAAGAAATCTTGTGTTTCTCCGGGGAATCCAACAATAATATCTGCGCCAATGCAAAGTCTTGGAATATTTTGTGTAGCGAATTCTAAGAATAATTCTAGATTGTCAACGGTATACTTTCGATCCATTAAATACAAGACTTTATCACTTGCACTTTGTATCGGAAGATGAAGATGTGGGCATAGTTTTGAATGAGTTCCCATTAAAAAAATTAAATCTTGGTTGATTGTATTTGGCTCAATTGAAGATATGCGTAAGCGCTCTAGTTTTTTAAATTCGAGAAGTTGTTCGATAACATCTACAAGTGTTTTAGATTCAAAATGATATGAGCCGATATTGATTCCGGTTAAAATAAGTTCTTTGTAGCCTGACTCAATAAGCAGTTTTACTTCTTTTAAAATATCTTTAAATTTTCGGCTACGCGCCCTTCCTCTTGCATAAGGAATTTCACAATATGAGCAAAATGAATCACAGCCATCTTGAATTTTAACATTTGCTCTGGTCCTCTTTTTATTAATTCCTTGAGCCGGCATGATAAAGCTTTTTCTTTGAATTAAAGGGACAAGTATTTGGGGCTGATGTGCTTTTCTAGATTTTTGAATAATTGGTATCAATCCCATTTTTTTGGCATTACCAATAATCCATTTTATATTTGGAAGCTTTTTTAATTCATCTTTTTGTGTTTGAGCCTGGCATCCAATAAGGGCAATTTCGACTTTTGGGTTTATTCGTCGTATTCGATTAACCAATCTACGAGTATCGTTATCTACTTTTTCGGTAACAGTACATGTATTGACGACAGCGATATCTGATTTTTGGTTTTCTGAAATAATTTCAAAATCATTTTTTTTGAATAGATTTTCGAGAACAGCGGTTTCCGCTTGGTTTGAACGGCATCCTAGCGTATAAAACGATATGCTTTTTTTCATGATATTAGTATACTGGTTTATTATAAGTATTCAACTTATTTGCAGAACAAAAGAAATTAGATATAATAAATACTATGAAAATTGGAAACATAGAACTGAATCATCCCATTGCCCTTGCTCCGATGGAGGACGTGACGGACACACCTTTTCGTTTGATATGTAAAAGGCTTGGCGCAGATTTACTTTATACCGAGTTCGCTAGTAGTGAAGCCTTAATCCGGAACATTAGAAGTGCTTTTCACAAAATTACTGTTAGAGATGAAGAAAGGCCTATTGGAATCCAAATTTTCGGAGGCATCCCTTTATCTATGGAAAAAGCGGCACAAATAATAGAAAGTGCTCGGCCTGATTTTATTGATATTAATTGTGGTTGTTGGGTTAAAAATTTTGTCGCGCGTGGCGAAGGCGCTGGCCTTTTAAGAGATTTAAAGCGCTTTGAGCAGATTGTGAAAGGAATTGTTAAAAATGTTTCTTTACCTGTAACTGTTAAAACACGGCTTGGATGGGATAAGGAAAATATTGTTATTTTGGATGTTGCTAAAATGGTAGAACAAGCCGGAGCAAAGGTATTAACTGTTCATTGCCGAACACGTATGCAAGGTTTTAAAGGGAAAGCAGATTGGTCGTGGTTAGAGAAAATTAAGAAAAATATTTCTATTCCTTTGATTGGAAATGGGGATATTGTTACCCCTGAAGATGTTAAGATTATTTTTGAGTCTGGTTGTGACGGTGCGATGATTGGTCGTTCTGCCATATCTAATCCTTGGATTTTTTCTCAAGCAAAACATTTCTTAAAAACAGGTAAAAATCTTCCCGAAGCTTCTATTCAACAACGCATTAAATTGTGTATGGAGCATCTCTCTCTTTCTGTTGAGTTTAAAGGTGAAAAGCGAGGTATCGCAGATTTTCGTAAACATTATTCTGGATATTTAAGGGAATTTCCAGGAGTTTCAGGGTTGCGGTCCGAATTAGTAAGGCTTACAAGTCATCAGGATATTGTAAATCGATTAGAGTGTTTTATTTAATTTGATTTTTGCGAACCGTTTATATAGCTTGTTTTTGGTTTATCTAAGAAATGATTTCTTATACGAAGAATTTCTGGAAAGATTTCTTTAAATTTCTGAACAAGTAAGGGGTCAAAAAAACTCCCGCTAAGGCTTTCAATTTCTTTTAATGCATCATTAGGCGACCAGGCATGCTTGTAAGGCCGGTTCGACGTCAATGAATCAAAAACATCACATAAGCAAACGATACGGGCTAGCATTGGGATATTCTGCTTCTTTAGTCCTTTTGGGTAGCCGGATCCATCCCATTTTTCATGATGAAGAAGAGCGATTAATTTTGCCATTTCTAGCAAGGGTGAGTGATCCTCTGTTAAAATTTCTGAGCCGATGGTTGTATGCTTTTTCATAACCCTCCACTCTTCATCATCGAGTTTTCCTGGCTTTAAAAGAATGGAGTCGGGAATCCCAATTTTTCCGACATCGTGCATTTGACTGGCATAAAAAAGTAAACGGCATTCCTTTTTGTTTAAGTTGATTGCCTTGGCTAACGAGAGACTGTAATAGCTTATTCGTTTAATGTGCTGTCCTGTTTCACAGTCACGGTATTCAGCTGCGCTTCCTAACATATGAATAATTTCATGCTGCGTATTCTCGAGTTCTTTTGTTCGATTCTGAACTAAATTCTCAAGGTTTTTTTGATGTTTTTTTAACGATTCGGAATATAAGAAATTTTTTCGCGTAAATAGTTCCAACCAGTAACAAACATACATACCAATAAAATTTGCCATTATCAGGAAAAAGCTGCTTGTTACAAGCTGTTGTATTGCTAAAGGCCTGACCCATATATTAATGATTTCGTAGAAAACAATGATCATAAAACCGGTTAAAGACGCCCAAATAAAGCGAGCGCGCATAACAGCATAGCCGTAAAGAAAGATTGTAACAAGGCTTGGAATAGGAGAAAAAGTAATAGCTTTTGGTAAAATTGCAAATTTTGAGATGATGCCGAACCCGCAGGCCATAATCCCCATTGATATCGCAATGCTTACATATTTTTTTGGATTTTTTACAAAGGTGAGCGACACGGAGCAAAGCATTAGCGGCAGAACATAAAGATATCTTAGCTTTAAAAGTGGCCAAAGAATTTCTTTTGGATAAAACCAAATTTCCAAAAGTCCAAAAAGGCTCCATACAAGAATGCCTAGGAGCATGGAGACTCGCATATTGCCAATATAGTGAGAAACATAAAAATTTGCGAAACGGTTTTCAGTTTCGCCTTTAAATGATAAGGTAAAAGGATTCATATTAACAGAATTATTAGGCATTTTTTTCATAAGGATTATTGAATTTTTTCAAAATTAAGAATAAGTGATAAGTATATCATATTTATTGTAAAGATAAAACGATAAGCATTGACAGCCCAAAAGTCCAAACGTATAATGACCCTCATGAGAGATTCTGAAATTGCGATATCTATAAAGAATTTGGTTAAATGTTACGGAAAGTTTCAGGCCTTAAATGATATTTCGTTTGATGTCGCTCGGGGAAGTTTCTTTGGGTTCTTGGGTCCAAACGGAGCTGGAAAAACTACGACGATCAATGTCCTTACTGGACTTTCGAACTATCAATCTGGTTCAATAAAAGTTTTCGGTTATGATGTTACTTCTGAATATCAAAAAACCAGACCGTTAATAGGCCTTTGTGCTCAAGAGTTTAATTTTGACCCTTTTCTTCCTATTCATTTAATGCTGGTATATCAAGCTGGATATTTTGGAATTCCTCAAAAACAAGCTGAAAAGCGAACTGATGATCTTTTGGATCGATTTCAATTAACCGACAAGTGCAATATGAAATATCGTACGCTTTCAGGGGGAATGAAAAAACGTCTTCTTATCTGTCGCGCTCTTATTCATGATCCGGAAGTTTTGATCTTGGATGAACCAACTGCCGGATGCGATCTCGAGCTTCGTTTTTTGATTTGGGACTATTTAACAGAACTTAATAAAGAAGGAAAAACAATATTTTTGACAACTCATTATATGGAAGAAGCCGAAAAGCTTTGTAAGACTTTAGGGATAGTTCATAAAGGCAATATTGTTCAAATTGGTGAAAAAGAAAAGGTTTTGCAGGATAAATCACTGCAAGATGTCTTTTTAGATGTCACGGGAGACAAGGAATAGAATGTTAATTAATAATCCAATAGGAATTTGGGCATTATCAAAGCGAGAAATTATGCGTTTTTTGTCTGTTGCAACTCAAACACTGTTTCCTCCTATGATTTCAACAATTCTTTTTATTTGTATTTTTGGTCTTGCGCTAGGAAAACGTATTGGTTTAGGGGCTGAGGGCATTACGTATTTATCATTTCTAATTCCCGGCCTTATGACCTTGCAGCTTATTACAAGCTCTTATGAAAATGCAAGCTCTTCTCTTTTTATCTCAAGGTGGCATAATCATATTCAAGAAGCCTTGTTGTCTCCGTTGTCGTACTTCGAAATGGTTTTAGGAATATTGATCGGAAGCTTAGTACGTTCACTCTTGGTTGTAAGCGGCGTTCTAGCCATCTCTCTTGTTTTTAACCCTATGCGAATTGAACACCCTATTTTGATGATATATTTCATTTTTATTATTCCAATAATCTTTTCTTGTGCAGGAATGCTTGCTGCGCTTTGGGCAGAAGATTTTAATATGCTGACGGTCTGGAATACATATTTGATTATGCCGTGTACTTTTTTAGGAGGCGTATTTCACCCTATAGAGTTGATTCCTGCAAAATTTAGATTTTTTACAAAATTAAATCCCATATATTATTTAGTGAACGGAATGCGCTATAGCGTTGTAGGTGTCTCAGATAGCCCTATTTATTACAGCATTATTGTTTCTTTCTTTTTAGCTTTATTCGCTTTCCTTTTCACTGTCTATCTATTTCGCATTGGATATAAACTGAGAACATAATCATGGAATCTCTTGTCAATAAAGTTAAAGAAAGGCAAAAAGAAATCTATCAGTGGATTCAACATACTGAGCAGGAAAAAGATTTGCCTTTGTATTCATCGGTAGATATTCGAGATTCCGGGTTTAAGATGGCAGTTGTTGATACAAATTTATTTCCGGCTGGATTTAATAACATCTGTGAGCATGGAATTTCAGATGCAGTTTTGTTCATTCAAAAAGCAATTTCTAAGCGAATTGAAAGCGGAAAGAATATTTTAATTATTGCCGAGGAGCATACTCGTAATACATGGTATTTAGAAAATATTCGTGTTCTTAAGGAGATTATTGAGCGCGCAGGATATCATGCGGTTATCTCGACATTTTTAACAATTCAACCTTCTTTTTGCAAGAATGCAAACTCTATTGAGCTCGAAACAGCAACCGGTCAGCCAATTCAAATTTTTTGCCTTAAAAAGATTCTGAACGATATTCGTATCGGAAAAAAGCATTTTGACCTTATCATTTTAAATAATGATCTAACAACTGGTGTCCCAGATATTTTACGAGAAGCAAATATTCCAATTTATCCACCATTGGCGGCTGGATGGCACTTACGTTTAAAATCCAATCATTTTAAGCATAATTATGGCTTAATTCAGGAGTTTTCAAGAATTATAGACGTAGATCCTTGGCTTTTGTCCTGTCTTGATTCTGTCCAGAGCAATATAAATATTAACGATGAAGATGACCGGCAGCGATTAATGGATATTGCTTCTGATCTTTTTAAAGAAATTAGGCTTAAATATCTTGAACATAATATAAATGAAAAGCCTTTTATTTTCTTAAAGTCAGATTTTGGGACATATGGCATGGGTGTTATTCCTATTGAAGATCCATCTGATATTTTTAGCTTGAATCGAAAAAATCGAAATAATTTACTAAAAGGAAAAAGCGCAAAAGTTACGGATCGTTATCTTCTTCAAGAAGGTGTTCCGACGCGCTATCACATTGATGAGAAGATTAGTGAAGCATGCATTTATCAAATTGATAATAATCTTATTGGTGGTTTTTATCGATCACATGATGCAAAATCAAACCGTGATAATTTAAATTCTAAAGGCATGAACTTTGTAAAAATGTGTCCGCATTTACGCAAATACGGTGACTGCGGTGTTCATCATGACATGAGTATTTTTGATGTTTATAGATTTTTGGCGCGTATTGCTGGTATTGCTGCGCATCAGGAAGTTTTCCAGCTGGAGGAATCGAGACAATGAATTTTGTTTTTCTAATGGATTCCTTAGGATCAATAAAGATTGAAAAAGACACAACTTTTGCTTTAATGTGTGCTGCGAATTTGCGAAATCATAAAGTATTTTTTTTACCAGAAGGAAATATATTAATAAAGAATAATAAAATTTGTTGTCGTGTTACAGAGGTTGTCCCTCAGAAAGATTCTGCGAATCCGTTTATAAAAAAAGAAATAAATGATTTGTATGAGGACGATGTTCACGCCGTTTTTATTCGTACCGACCCTCCTTTTGATGAAGCCTATTTGATGAACACTTGGCTTCTTGATCGCCTTCCGCAAAGAATTGCTGTGATTAATAGCCCTAGCGGAATTCGAACGGTCAATGAAAAATTGTGGGCAACGCAATTTGCTTCTATAATACCGAAAACAGTTGTCACTAGATCAAAAAATGATTTTCAGGAATTTTTGGATCAGGAAAAAGATATTATTATTAAGCCAGTGAATATGTACGGCGGGATGTCGATTTTTCATATAAAGAAAGATGATCTAAATTCGTCTGTGGCATTTGAAGCTGTGAGTGATAATGAACGCAAACAAGTAATTTTGCAACAATATGTCCCTGAGGCAAAGATTGGTGATAAGCGTATTCTTTTATTAGATGGCGAACCTTTAGGAGCTCTTTTGCGTGTACATCGCGAAGGTGACCATCGAAATAATTTTTTTACAGGAGGCGTTCCTCAAAAAATAGACATTACAGAAAATGATCGGAAAATTATTGATATTTTAAAGCCGCATTTACGCAGCCTCAGGCTTTATTTTGTTGGTATTGATATTATAGGTAATTTTTTGATAGAGGTTAATGTAACTTCTCCAACATGTATTCAAGAAATGAATCGGCTATATAATAAAAATTTGGAAATTCAAGTTATTGAATTTGTTGAAAATCTAACAAAAAGATATTAGTAAAATAATTTTAAGAAGGAGTTTTATGAATTTAGTATTATATTATTATCCAAGTTGTCCTTTCTGCAGGCGTGTTCTTAGCTTTATGGAAGAACAAAATATTGATATTCAGAAGAAGAACATTAACGAGAGTGAAGAAATGCGAGATGAGCTTGTTGAAATTGGCGGAAAATCTCAAGTACCTTGTCTTGTTGTTGACGGCAAGGCTTTATATGAGTCAATGGATATTATTAATTGGCTAACAAGGGAATACAGTAAAAAATAATTTTTATATTCTTAAATTTAAAAGCCCCTGATGCTCGCATCAGGGGCTTTTTTGACTACAGTGCTGTATTTTATATAAGTTTATACAACGCCTTGATCAATCATTGCATCGGCAACTTTTACAAATCCACCGATATTAGCACCTTTTACGTAATCGATATACTTACCTTCTTTTCCGTATTTGGCGCATTGTTCATGGATAGCTAGCATAATACTTTGAAGTCGTTCATCCACTTCTTCACGAGACCAAGAAAGCCTTAGGCTGTTTTGAGACATTTCAAGTCCGGAAGTTGCAACACCGCCAGCATTAGCAGCTTTTCCAGGTCCGTAGCAGATCTTGGCATCCTGAAATATTTTAACACCTTCAGGAGTTGTAGGCATATTTGCACCTTCGCCAACAGCAATACATCCATTTTTAACCAATGTTTTTGCATCGGCTTCATTTATTTCATTTTGAGTGGCAGATGGAAATGCAACGTCGCATTTTATTCCCCAAGGGTTTTTCCCCTCAGAATATTCACAGCCGTATTTTTCTGCATATTCTTTGATACGTCCGCGTTTAACGTTTTTGAGATCCATGACATAAGCTAATTTTTCTTCATCTATGCCGTCTGGGTCATGTATTGTTCCACCTGAATCAGAAAGGGTAACACACTTTCCGCCTAAATGGTTTACTTTTTCTATGGTATACTGTGCGACGTTTCCCGAGCCGGATACAGTACATGTTTTACCTTTTAGAGAGTCACCGATAGCCTCTAGCATTGCTTGTGTAAAATAGACGCATCCGTAACCGGTTGCTTCTGGACGAATAAGGCTTCCTCCCCAATTCAATCCTTTTCCTGTCAGAATACCAGTAAATTCATTACGTATACGTTTGTATTGACCAAACATAAAACCTATTTCTCTGCCACCGGTTCCGATATCTCCAGCAGGAACGTCTGTGTTAGGGCCAATATGTCTGCAAAGTTCCGTCATGAAACTTTGACAGAATTTCATTACTTCGTTATCAGATTTACCTTTAGGATCAAAATCAGAACCACCTTTACCTCCACCCATTGGAAGAG
>JAOZRJ010000055.1:0-1369 GCA_029931885.1 Candidatus Omnitrophota bacterium
GCACTGACGAGACAGTGACACGAACTGCCGGTGATTGGGAGTCGGACGGCGTGACAATTGATTCTAGATTGAGTATCCAAGGGTCAAACAATAATAACCGTGTGTTTACAGTGACTAATGTGACGCCGACGATATTGACCGTGACCGCGGACGTTGTGACTAGGGAGACGATCACGCGTGAGAAGGAAAAGTCTGAAGTCACAGTCGACGCGAATACTAGTCATGCCATACATGAAACATATTTCTACGCATTTACCGCTGAGAACGCTAAGTGTTACGGATTTTGGTTCAATGATGGTAGTGGTACATTCCAAGGCCTTGGAACATTGTCAGGTGTGACAGTTACGCCCGTGGAAGTGACTATAGTCAATGACGATACGGCCGAAACTGTAAGAGACGCTTTAGTGACTGCCATAGGATTGGCAGGAGCTGAACTGGAAGGGTTGGAAGCAGTAGCGGATGCAGTCGTTGCATCAAAATTAACTATTGAGAGTGCAGATTATGGAGCGGCTAGTCCAGTTGTGGACGGCGATACTGGATTCACAATTACACAATTAGTAATCGGGGAGTATACAAGCTCAAGTTCAACATATACTGTATACGATGAAGAAATGGCAGTTACATCGATTATGTTGAATGACGAAACGAGCGGAATTTACGCTTATGATTTAGAATTTTATGAATTAGAACCTGTAATGTGGGAGAATCTATAAATGGCTATACAACATACTTTTCTTGCCGGGACGGCAGTTCCTTACGAAAAGAATTTATTTTTTGAATTGTTTAAAACTGGTGATGTCTATATGGGGTTTGCTAGGAACGAACCAATGTGGGGTTTCTGTTCGTTGTTTAAAATACGACAACGCGTCAACGAGCAAACATGGCCCGACACGGTAATGGGTTTTGTGGGTGATGCTACACCTGAAGTAAGATATTATGACATTAATTCAGATGATATACTAACATCAATTCCAGAAGACGGAAAACAGATATATCTCGCCACAATTCCGTCAACGGATGATAAGACTATAATAGGTAATTACACGTTCATCGATAGAGCGGATATTGGATTACTTCAATTAGACTATATGAATGAGGAATGGGCCCGTGTTCGCGGGGTGGATGTTGATTATTTTAATTATCTTTTAACAACATTGCCCTTGACCACTCACGATTACTATATATTCAACTATCAACGAGAAATTGATAGTAGAATTCCATTGGAGAGTGTAGAGAAAGTGGGGTATTCAACAATGAGATATCCAGTTCGTCTACAATACTCGACGGTATCAGGAGCAACAACGCCTACTACGATTATTGGTAGTAATATAACTGGCGACTTAACCCGAACAATAAATATACTAGGAGA
>JAOZRJ010000055.1:1379-8621 GCA_029931885.1 Candidatus Omnitrophota bacterium
CTAGGAGAGACTGAAATATCAGGATTGAGTTCATCTTTTGTAACAGAACTTAATGGATTTATTGAAAATAATAATTTGGATAACGTGACTTACTTCCTTACAACCATTGATAACGTTGTTATACAAGATGAAATGCAGTATGTCGAAAGGATTATAACGGACAATGAAGTTAGTGTTATATTCAGTTATCCACTGGTGGGAGAAGCTGTGGAGAACTCGGGCAGAATTAAGTTTTCGATCGATGCAAATGCAGACAAACTTGCAGTGTTTCATGAACGATTCACCGATGGGAAACTTGTTAGTGACAGCCAGCCCCCTCCACTTGTATTGAACTATACACGCATCTCGATGTTTCAGTCTAGTATGATGGATGTGTTAGGTTTGGTCAAATTAACTTCGGATGATATAACATTCGCAAGACGTATTGATACGACCGCCACGGAGGATTTATTGTTTGGCAATCCTTCAGATCCAGATAATTATCCGGGCGTACAGGGAATTGACAGAGATGAAATTGTATTGATTTCGATTGCAGGTAACCCCGATACTACCGTATCATACGCCGTAACTAATGACGTAGACATTGCTCGCAGATATAGTTTTGACTTAGTAAAAGTTACGAAACATCTGGATAGTGACACGCCCACGGATCAAGTGTATCGACAACTATTTATATGTTATCGACCATACGTTACCGACGGATTGACCGGGTCCCAGCTGGCGACCGAGACTGAGTATACGCATGAATCTTTGTTCATTCAAGATACTTGGAGTTATCAACTCGGTTCGATTTTGTATTTGGCAAATAAAGTACCTGTGTATCGTAAGTATATCGATAATACAGAGAAAATCGAGATTATGGTTTAATTATGGCTGAACAAATGACACTGGACGATTTCCGCGGTTCGTTTCAAGATGTTTCTAGGGGGAATCGTTTTAAGGTTGAATTGACAGGCTCTGCCCTGAATCAATATCGAAACGCGGATATCAAAAAGAAAATGACTTTCTGGTGTTCAAAGGCTCAATTGCCTAAAATAGACGTCGCTGGACCGGCCATAAAATATTTGGGCCGGACACAAGTGTTGACAGGTGACGTCAAAGAAATGACGTCAACATTGACTTTTATTAATATGATACATACCGACGGTTCAACGGCAGCACGTAATTTTTTTGAATCGTGGATACTAGATTTGGTACAACATCAAAGTCAACAGACAAGACGACTACCGATCAATGAGTATATACAGGGCAATAATATTTTGATAACAAGATATGGAAATCACAATAGGGATAATATAGTGACTGGTGAGTATACATTGATAGATGTTGTGCCTGTGATGTTGAGTGAAATGGAGTTGGATCATTCATCGGAAGGTATTGAAGAATTTACAGTTGAATTTAGACACAATTCATGGGTAAATTCAAAAATTCCCAATTCCAATAATATAGATACGAGATAGCGCATGACCCAACATAGAAGTATATATGGATTATTGACAGAATTAAAGGACATTACTCGACCCAATTTGTTTTTAGTGTCAATTGCAAATGTCCCAACCGGCACCGTGCCCGATCCACTATTAGCGACCAAAATTGATATACCGAGTGTTACTATGGGGGACATTACAATCAAACGGATGGGAAAACAGATATCTATACCCGGCAATTCAGTAGATTGGCCAGATGTTACGGCCACATTTTATGATGATGTCGATGGTCTGCATCGTGATTTCTTTTATCGATGGCAGCAGATGGCATTTCCAAAGCCGGCCGGCACATCCGATACAATCTTTGGCGGTGAGAGTGAATTAAACTATCTCACATCTAAAGTTCTCATTCAACAGCTAAATGGAAATATGTTGGATATAGGCAATACGACACTCTATAAGGCCTGGCCAAAAGTTATTGGACAGATTTCAATGGACTATAGTTCTGAAGATGCCTTAAATACATTCGATGTCACGTTCGCATATTCGTATGCCGAAAATCAATCAAAGGTAGTATAATATGGCCAATTATGGATACACAACTATCGAGCATTTTGCGGATAAAAGTTTTTTAAACACTCCCGGTCTATTAAGATCCAGTCGATTTAGAGTGGAGTGGACTAAGATGCCTAAGACTTTGCAAACATTTGTGAATAGTATTACTGAGAATGTGCAGGGCGTGACAACGCCCGGATTTAGTATAGAGACGGTGAATACTCCGTTGCGAACAGGGATTGCCCGAAGAAGAATTGAAACAGTTAAAGTTGTGTTTTATGAAAGCGAAGATTTAGACCTGAAAGGTCTTTTTTATAAGTGGATTTCTATGGCCGCGGAACATAAATCTCAAGCAGAAAATTTCGCGCGGATGTATCCAGCACAATTCATGTGTGACTTGACGGTTAAAAACATTAAAACGAATGGTTCTACAGGCACGGTTGAAGTGTTCACTGACGTATTTCCGACAGGTATCACAGAAATGACATATGATGTGACACAAGATGAACAGATTGCAAACATAACGGTGACATTTGCATATCGATTTCATTCAATTAAATAATTAATAAGAGAAAGGGGTGACTATGAGTGAAAAGAAAGTTATAAAAAAAGGTAAAAAAGCATTGAGAGTGGAAAAACCGCTTCCAGTAGAAGTTGAAGAGAGTGATGAAGAGAAAGGACCGTTAAGATTGGAAGATTTTCTTGTTAAGGATTCGTATCAACGGGTGAAGTTATTGTCAGGCCAAACGATTTCCGTCAAGCCTTGGCGATTGAAAGAGGAAAAGGATTTCTTATTCGCCATTGAAACAAAACCGGATGATGAAGAGTTGTTGATTGACGAGTGTTTGAATTTATCAAAACGTTGCGTCGACCCGAATGACCGAACACTGTTCAATACATTGACCAAAAACGAAATCCTCCACACACTTATGCATCAGCGCAAATTGGCAAGAGGTCGAGTTATAGATATAACATTTCGTTGTATTAACGAAAAGTGTAAGGACTGGGTTTCATATAATGAAACGGAACAGAAACAATATGGCCGTATTGGTGTCGCTAATACGGTTCAAGAAGATAAAATTTCCGTAGATGATCATATCAAAATTGAGCCTCAAAAAGAAGAGCCGATTGAAATAGGAAAGTTCACATTTCACACAAAGGAACTGCCTTACACAGCTTATCGCCGGTTGGAACGGAAGTATTTAAAAAATGAACAACTGGGATTGAATAAATTCACATACTCACTAGTCAAGGATTCGATTCATAGAATTGAGGTTGACGGTAATCCAATAGTATTTAATCCTTCCATATTGGAGTCATTTGTAGACCAAATGACCAAGGAGGCTTACGATTTATTGGCCGGCCGAGTGTATGACAATATGTCAGTTTTTGAAGTTGAGAAAAATGTCAAATGCAGATTTTGCGGCAACGAAGTTCCAATTGTTTATGATGAAATGTTTGATATCTTGGTTTTTTAATTGGCGATAGTTCTCTACCGTCCTTGATGAATATGTTTTGGTTCATGAAAACAGAATTTAATTGTGGATTTGATGAATTGGATAATTTACGGCCGTACGAATTCGAGGTATATTATTTCATGGCACTAAAGGATTGGAAAAAGAAGCAAGAAGGATGATTGTTATCGCTTATGGAGAAAAATTAAATGGCAGATAAACCAATAAAAGAAGGACCTAACAAGGCCCAATCAGGCGTGCGTAATATCATATCGGCCCATAATAAAGCCAATCAGATGAAGGAAGGTGTGCGTGCCGCTACGTTGACAAAAGCAGCGAAACAAAGTGATAAGGCGTTGAATAAACTTAAAGCCAATATGCAACACGTCTTGCGGATGGGAACCGGCGAAGCAACCGTCAATTCTATAACGAACATCACCAAGTTGGGGACCGCTATTAATTCTCTTTCTCCAATAAAAATAATGAAAGCGAAGGCGTCCTTGAAGATATTGGGTACTTCACTGGATGCTTTTCATGGACGTAATTTCGAGCAGGCAGAAAAAGTCGGAACAATAATCGATTCGCTCCAGCCAATGAAAGTTATAAAGGCTCGACTGGGCATGGTTTTACTCGGCAAGTCTTTGGAAAAGTTGGGAAATATTATTGTTGACACTGAAGAGAAAAAAGCGCAAGCAGGTGTCCCAAAAGGACCAGAGTCACAGAAAATAGTTGAACACAAAGGTCTAACGCCCGCACAGATACAAAAGAAAATGGTGCGGGATTGGGCCACACACGAAGACGAAGGCGGCAACGAGTTTTCTACCGTTAGTACAGCCGCAAAGAATCAAAAGAAGATTGAGACTGATTGGAATAAGAGTCAATGGGATGAAGGCCAAGGCGGGTATACTCCTGAGACTAAAGGACCGAAGAACATTCAGTCAAAACGGCACACTCGTGGATCTGAAGACAATGATCGAGAACGAAGTTATAAAAATAAAAGAAAGAAAAAAGCGTATGATGTAGAATTCGCCGGTGGCGGAATTCTCTCAAAAATTATGGGCGGCGCCAAGGCGCTGGGCCGGGCCGCGGGGATTGGTGGAACGAAGACTGAGACTCCTGTTAAAACGCCAGCGGGTCAACAAGCGGTAATAGGAGAGAAAGGACCAGAAGCGATTGTTCCATTGAAAAAAATGCCGGAAGTGGCTGACGCAATGTCTGAAAAGATGGGCGGCGGATCGAATGTTATGATGTCGAATCAACAGGAAATGATCAACAACCAAGAGCGGATGGAGTCGGTACAGTCGCTTGAGAGCGTCAAAAGTACCGAGACTCTACGAGAACTGGGGGATGTCAAACATAAATTGGGACTCATGGGTGGAGGTGGCGCCGAAGGTATCGCTGGAGGCGCGGCCGCAATGGCAGGAGGCGGAGGACTGTTGTCAATGTTATCTAATTTTTTACCGAATCTGAAAGAAAGGTTTGAAAAGTTCAAAGAATCATTTGGTAATATCAAAGACAAACTTAAAGCCAATCTTGATAAGATAACAAACAAATTCAAATCGATAAAAAACGACGTATTTGAAAAAGCGGCCAGTATCAAAAAGAGTTTAAAAGATATTGGAGCAAAAATATGGAAGTCAGTTGGGCCTAGATTGTCTGGTATCATGGGCAAGGCCGCTGATATCTTTTCTGGCTTGAAAGGAAAAATGGGAAGTGTTGCGGATGCAGCCAAAGAGAAGATGGGAAATGTCGCCAGTGCGGCCAAAGATAAAGCGGGAGCTGCATGGGATTGGCTTAAAGGAAAAGGCGGAAAAGTTAAAGAGATGGGTTCTAATGTATTGTCTAAAGGCAAGGATATGGCAAGTAAATTGAATCCGATGAATCTCATTAAAAAATCTAAAGGGGAAATTTTTCCTAAACTTGCAAAAGGAATGAAAAAGTTAGCGAAAAAGTTGCCGGGAATTGGTCCGTTGTTGTTGTTGTACGAGGGAGTTACAACTGCCTCTGAAGCATATGACTTGATCAAAGGCGGTGCTTCCCCTAGAGAAGTAGCTCTACAGATGATGCCTAAAGCAGGTGAGGCGCTGGGTAGTTTGATTGGAGCAGGTGCCGGAAGTATGATTCCAATACCAATCTTAGGAACGCTGGGTGGAGCTTTGGCCGGCGGAGCGGCCGGCCGGATGTTGACAAAATACTTTGCCCCCGATATTGTAGATGCACTAGGGATCGGAAAGAGTATGAAATTTCCCGAAGCAGTTCAGAAGAAAATGGCGATGGCCGAAGGCGGTATCGTTACTAAGCCTATAGATGCTTTGATAGGCGAGGCCGGACCTGAAGCTGTCATTCCATTGGCGGAAGGATTTAAAGAATTTGGAGATAATTTATTTGATCATTTTGTTAAACGAACAGAAGATGCGGGATCGGTAGATGGATTGAAATCAGCATCTATTCGAATGTCTCTGGGTTCAATGACAGAACAATCGGCCGAACAAAAAACGACTGAAAGAACACAATTAGCATATGAAATTGCATCTATGATACAAATGCCGGAGTCTTCAAATACTATCATAACACAAGATGTGCCTCCACAACCAATGCCAGCATTGAGATCGGCTGATAATGGTCATATGCACAATGTATACAATATAAAATTTAATATTTAGAGGTTTTATGACAGAATCTTGGGCGTATCCCTTA
Source organism: Candidatus Omnitrophota bacterium (assembly GCA_029931885.1). Next base: position 7,513 of record JAOZRJ010000055.1, read on the forward strand.
GAAATTGAAGATCGAGTGCATGTGAGATTCACTGCTTACGAATACAGTATGCCGAGTTTGCCTAGTAGGGAACATTCGGGCGATGTGTATAATGGTGTACTAATAGTAAGGGAAAAAACTCTTTTTTCTTTTTCAACATATATTGAGGGTGGATTTGGGGACTCAATGTCGGCAGAGTGGAAAACGAATAATAAAGTCGCATTTACCGGTGACACTAAAAAAATGACTGGGGGAAAACAACCTACTGATGCAACAGCTGCCGACGGTTCGGCAATTGTTTCAAACGTAACTAATGTTGCAGTCGGAATGGCGCATAATAATACAAAAATGGCAATGCTGAAGCAGGTCGGTGAATCTGCCTCTGGAATCCGTATGGCTCCCAATGAAGCGATGGTGTTTTTAGGAAATTCAAGTCGTGAGATGTCATTCAATGTTAAATTTACTCCAATCGACGAGGAAGAAGGCAAAATTATGAAATCGGTAGTAGCAGCGTTCAGGAACTCGACAACCGCTTCTAGACCTAATGTTATCGAAGGCATGTTGAATGTTATGGTATATCCACCGATTTTCGATATAAGTATCATAAATCCGCAGAACCGCGGTGTATCATCAAAAGATTTTATTCAGTTTAGATCTATGGTGCTAGAGAAATTTTCAGTGAAATATAGTGAAGGCAATGACCTTTATACTTGGTTTACTGATGGGACTCCAACGAGCGCCAATCTCTCAATATCTTTTAGATCTATGTACCCAGCATTCCGAGCAACACCGGGATCAATTGCAGCAGCTAGTCCTCATGAGGTAGAAAAAGGCAAAAAAGCAAATAAACCACATTAATACCAATGGCAAATTATAATTATTTACAACATTTGACAGACACCACAATTGACTTGACGGCTTACTTGACAGAATTTTCAGATGATAATTATGATCTGAAATTGAACAATCAACAGCCAGTAGTCACAACACTACCCAATTTATTTCAACATATGTATTTGGTGAGAGATTTCAAAGACAAGGGCGCGTCCTTTAGTATGTATAATGTACAGGATGGCGAGTTGCCAGAGGATGTCTCATTGAAATTCTACGGAAATGTGTCATCGTGGTGG
>JAOZRJ010000263.1 GCA_029931885.1 Candidatus Omnitrophota bacterium
ATGCTCAACGGATTAGTCTATATGTGGCAAGTAGAAGGGATGAAGTACTCATTGGAAAGTAAAATTCCGGCAATTCTTGAAATATTTCTTACAGGCATTTTAAAAGATGAAAAAAGGAAGAAACGATATGAAAGATCATAATGAGCTGGATCAGTTCGCTTCATTGTTGAAAGATATGATGAAGATGCTTCATGCTCGTGGACGGAGGAATTTGTCGGAAGAGAATTTTTCTTTTTCGCAATACTATGCACTTTTTCTTTTAGGCGATGGGAAAAATCATGAAATGGGGTCACTTAAGAAAGCGCTCATGGCCACAGCGCCTGTTGCAACGAAAATTGCCGATCATTTAATAGATAAAAAATACGCTGTTAGGGGTCGCTGGTCATCGAAAGACAAGCGTATTGTAAATATTATTATTACAGATAAAGGGAAGAATTTATTAAAAAAAATTGAGAAAAAACGCATGAAGTTTCTTTCCTCTATTTTGACAAACACGACAGCAAAAGAGAAAAAAGTTGTTATGGGAGGGCTTAACATCCTTTTAAACAAAATTCTAGATATTAATTCGGAGAAAAATAATGCTTAAGAAATTATCTATTACAATATTCGTATTTACTTTAGGCTCATCATTGTGTTATGCAGGCGGTGTTGCTGTTAAAAAGGAGGTCGCAGGGTTTGACAAAGAAGCATTTATTTCATCTGCAAAAGAAAAGAAAGTTTTACAAATTGGCCTGGTTGATTGCATTGCTTTTGCATTGAAAAATAATTCAGAAATTAAAATAAAACGTATTGAACCTAAAATAAAAGAGGATGATGTCAGGATTGAGAAATCCGATTTTGAGCCGACCTTAAATCTTGATGCTACTTATGGTGATAGTAAGCGTCAGTCTACTTTATCCTCATTATTTGGACCTTCGACAACTACTTCAACAACAGCTCAATTTAATGCGGGCATTGAGGGAGAATTTATTACAGGAACAAAATATAATCTTGATTTTAAAAACACTAAATATAAAAGCAACTCTTCTGTCCAGGTTCTTAACCCTTATTATCAATCGGATGCTGTTGTTACTATTACACAGCCTCTTTTAAAAGGGGCCGGAATCATTGTTAATAAGGCGGATATTATTATTGCCCAAAACAACAAAGGAAAATCTGTTGAAGAATTTAAAAACGAAGTTATGGATATCCTTAGTAAAACAAAAATCGCTTACTATGATTATATCTTTTTTATCCGACGGCATAAAATCGCCTCTATTTATTTAGATTGGACGCGGCAATTATTAGACATCGTTAAAGCCCGTTATGCGAAAGGAGAAGCTAGTTCTGTGGATGTTATTGAACTAGAGAGCGCGGTTGCCGAAAGAGAGAAAGATCTGATTTTTTATGAGTCAGCCTTAAAAAAATCAGAGGATGAATTAAAGTTTATTACCAATCTTGTCGATGACGCAAATCTCTGGAATGCTGAGATAGAACCCATTGATCAGCCGGAATTATCAATACAGAAAGCCGATTTGGTAAAAAGCCTTGAGGACGCGTTTCAATATCGTCCGGATTACATTGCAAAGAAGATAGAGCTTAAAAGTAAAGACATCAAGGTTAAAGTTGCTAAAAATGCTTTATTCCCAACAGTAGATTTAGTGGGAAGTTTAGGCCTAAATGGTTTGGGAGATAAATATAGGGAAGCCTTAAACAAAATTGATGATAGGGATTATCGGGATTGGAGTGTAGGTGTTGAAATTTCCATACCCTGGGGTGGCGGTGATCGGGCAGACTTTAATAAGAAAAAGTTAGAGAAGATGCAGGAATTACTTGCGCTTAAGCGATTGGAACAAAATATTATTTTGGATATACGGGATAAAGTGCGAGAAATTGATATTCAATACCGTCAGGTAGCGGCTTCTAAATTGGTTGTCGAGAAACAGACAGAAAATTATGCAGCCCAGGAAAAAAGATATAAGGCTGGCCAGTTAAATACACACGATTTCTTAGATTACCGTTTTCGTTTGGAATTAGCTAAACTTCAGCATTTAAAAGCGCTTATTGATTACAATATTGCTCTTATTAATTTAGATAAGGCGCAAGGGTTAACCTTGGTAAAAAACGATATAACCTTAGAAGGAGAAGATAATGATTAACCGTCGTATTGTTGTATTTTTAAGTTTTGTATTAATTCTTTCCGGTTTATTAAGTGGATGCGGAAAAAAAGAAAGCATAGCAAAAAAAGAGGCGATTCCTGTTGAGGTTGCAGTGGTTCAGCAGAAAGAACTTCAGGAAGTGTTTAAATTTATAGGG
>JAOZRJ010000056.1 GCA_029931885.1 Candidatus Omnitrophota bacterium
ACAAAGGTTTTATCATTAATAAAAATCAAGAAATCTTATCACGGCAAAATTCAAAGGAAAGACTAGCCAAAGACTTAATTGAGCAATTAAGAAAGAACACATGAAATACATTATTGTTATTCCTGACGGGATGGGAGATACTCCCCTAAAAGAATTAAAAGAAAAAACACCTTTAGAGTTCGCCAACACATCCAACATGGATTTTATCGCCCAAAATGGATTAGTCGGCCTTATAAAGACTATTCCTGACGGAATGCCAGCTGGTTCAGACGTAGGAAACCTTTCTGCCTTAGGATATAACCCAAAGAAATACTTTTTCGGACGAGCTTCTCTTGAAGCTGCTAATCTAGAAATTGAAATAAAAAAAGACGAGGTCGTTTTTCGTTGTAACTTTGTTACAATCGATAATGGTTCAATGCTTGATTACAGCGCCGGACATATATCCTCTAAAGAAGCAAAATCTCTCATTGAATCACTCAATGTAGAAATTAACATTCCAGATATAAAATTTTATACTGGAAAAAGCTATCGTCATCTTTTGGTAATGAAATGCCTAGACCCAAAAGTATTTACACAAATCCAATGTACGCCTCCACATGATATTCTTAATCAAAATATTCAAGAATATTTACCCAGTGGAGAAGGTTCTCAAAAATTACTAAGCATTATGGAGCGCGCGCAAAACATCTTGAAGAATCATCAAGTCAATAAAGTACGCGTCGATTTAAAACAAAATCCAGCGAATGCTATTTGGCTATGGGGTCAGGGTACAAAACCCAATATTCCAACATTCAAACAAAAATTTGGAATAAACGGATCCGTAATTTCCGCCGTAGATTTAGTTAATGGTATCGGAAAACTTGCCAGACTTAAAATAATTGATGTTCCTGGCGCTACTGGTTATTACGATACAAATTACATTGGAAAAGCGCAATACGCTCTCGATTCCTTAAAGGAAAACGATTTTGTTTTTATACATATTGAGGCTCCTGACGAGGCTAGCCACAATGGAGACTTAAAAATGAAAATTGCCTGTATCGAGCGCATCGATAAAGAAGTAGTCGGGACAATCTTAAATCATTTTAACGGAAAAGATGATTTTAGAATCCTTATTCTGCCTGATCATAAAACACCTGTCGAAAAAAGAACCCACACCTCAGATCCTGTCTGTTTCGAAATGTTTGGAAAAGGCATCCCAAAGGGCAAACATTCCTGTTTTGGCGAACAAGAAGCTCAAGACTCTGACTTATTTTTTGAAACAGGAGAAGAGCTAGTCGATTACTTCATAAAAAGATATTTAACGTCAAAATAAACTCTATTATTAACATTCTTACAAAATTCTTAATATATATAAATATATATACGTAAAAACGTTTTTTTTCTTGTAATTATTGCTATACTTCCTATAATATCAACTCTACCTCTTATCAGAGAGGTTTGGATATTTTTATACTTAACAAAGGGAAAACAATGGCTAAAAAGATTATTGTACAAAAATTCGGAGGATCTTCGGTTGCAAATATTGACCGAATCAAAGAAGTCGCTAAAAGAGTTATTTCTTATAAAAAGCATCACCGAGACGTAGTAACTGTTGTTTCGGCCCTAGGAGACACTACTGACGAACTTGAAAGTCTAGCATTCTCGATCAATGCACATCCGCCTGAACGTGAAATGGATATGCTGATGTCGACAGGAGAGCAAATTTCTTGCGCGCTCTTAGCTATGGCAGTTAAAAAACTAGGATATGATGCAATCTCATTTACTGGAGCACAAGTTGGGATTCGCACTGATAATGCTCATACAAAAGCTAAAATTATCAAAATTGATGCAAGACGCATCCGTAAAGCACTATCGAAAAATAAAATTGTTATTGTCGCAGGATTTCAGGGTATTACCGCTTCAGCAGAAATTACAACACTTGGCAGAGGTGGATCTGACTTAACAGCCGTTGCTCTAGCCAAAGCCCTTAATGCTGATGTATGCGAAATTTATACAGACGTCAAAGGAATCTATACAACGGATCCGCGAATCGTAAAGAAAGCAAAAAAGATTTCTAAAATCACTTATGAAGAGATGCTTGAAATGGCTGCACTTGGAGCCCAAGTCATGCAGGCTCGGTCCATTGAAGTTGCTAAAAAATATAACGTCCCTATGCATGTTAGATCTAGTTTTTCTAAGGAGGAAGGAACAATGATTATTCATAAAAACGAAAAAATGGAAAGTGTTTCTGTGAGAGGTATCACCTGCAATAAATCAGAAGCAAAAGTGACTATTTGCAATGTCGTAGATAAACCAGGTATTGCTGCAAGAATATTTACTGCAATCTCAAAAGCAGGAGTTACCGTCGACACAATCGTACAAAACGTCAGTCATACTCGGCAAACGGATATTTCATTTACTGTCCCAAAAACAGAACTCAATAAAGCACTTCGAACAGTAAAAAATCTTTCAGAAAAAATTAAAATTGGAGAAGTCCTTTCCGACAAAGATATTGCTAGAGTATCTATTGTTGGCTCCGGCATGCGCTCCCATAAAGGCGTTGCTGCAGAGATGTTTCAAACATTGGCAGATAACAAAATAAATATTGAAATGATCACAACATCTGAAATCAGTATTTCCTGTATCATTGATCAAAAATCTTCAGCTAAAGCTGTTAAAGTTCTACATAAAAAGTTTCATCTAGAAAGGACCAAATAAAATGCCTACCATCAAGATTTATGATACAACCTTACGTGATGGATCTCAGACGGAAGGTGTTTCTTTCTCAGTCAAAGACAAGGTACGTATAGCTGAGAGGCTTGATACGCTCGGCGTTCATTATATTGAAGGAGGATGGCCTGGATCAAACCCAAAAGATAAAGAATTCTTTAAGATCATGAAAACAAAAAAGTTAAAGAATTCAATTATCGCTGCATTTGGGTCTACCAGAAGAATAAAAATTAAAGCAAGTGAAGACCTTAACTTAAACGAGCTTATTAAATCACAAGCTCCAACTATAACTATTTTCGGAAAAAGTTGGGATCTGCATGTCCGAGATGTGCTAAAAACAACACTCGAAGACAACCTTGAAATTATCCGCGACTCTGTTGATTTCTTAAAGAAAAAAAAGCGTGAAGTTTTTTATGACGCAGAACATTTTTTTGATGCCTATAAACAAAAACCTGAATATGCACTTGAGACAATTCTCGCTGCACAAGACGCAGGCGCAGATTGCATTATTTTATGTGATACCAACGGCGGAACAACGCCAGAAGAAACCCAAAAAATTATTTCTGAAATTAAGCCAAGCATAAAAATTTCTCTTGGAATTCATTGTCATAACGATTTAGACTTAGCTGTTGCGAATAGCTTAATGGCAATTAAAATGGGCTGTACTCAAATTCAAGGAACTTTTAACGGTTTAGGCGAACGCTGTGGAAATGCAGACCTGACAACAATCATTGGAATCTTGCACACTAAAACAAAATATAAGTCCATTCCGACTGCTAAAATTAAGCACTTAACCGAGGCTTCTTATTTCATCAGTGAAATAAGCAACTTCAAACTTCCAGATAACCACGCATTCGTTGGGCATTCAGCATTTGCTCACAAGGGAGGCGTGCATATTGATGCGATGCTTAAAAATTCATTAGCTTATGAGCACGTAAATCCTGAAGTTGTCGGCAACCACCGCAGATTTATCACCTCTGAGTTGGCAGGAAAAATGCCTATTATTATGAAGGCACAATCAATGAATGTTACTTTAGATAAAAAATCATCGCAAACAAAAGGAATTTTAAAACTACTTCAGGACAAGGAACATGAAGGCTATCAGTTTGAGGCTGCTGACGCATCGTTTGAAATTTTTGTCAAACGCGTTTTAAGAAAATTCAAACCGTTCTTCACTCTTGAAAATTTTAAAGTCATCACCGAAAAAAGACACGACGGCAAAGTCTTTGCCGAGGCATCCGTACGCATAAAAGTAAAAAACGAAGAAGTTTTTAGCGCCTCTGACGGGGACGGACCTGTCGATGCTCTTGATAGGGCATTACGTAATATTTTAACAAAATTTTACCCAAATCTTTCAAAAATGCATCTAACTGACTACAAGGTTCGTGTTATTGATTCAAAATCCGCAACAGCAGCAAAGGTACGCGTTCTTATTGAATCACAAGATGAAGGAAATTCATGGACAACAGTCGGAGTTCATGAAAATATCATTGAGGCAAGTTGGGAAGCCCTCGTTGATAGTATCGAATATAAATTATTGAAAGACTCAAAATAATAAAAACAATGGAAGAACTACCAGCTCGCTATAAACCTCAAGACATTGAAGATAAATGGTGTCAATATTGGGAAGAAAATAATACTTTTCACGCTCAACAAAATTCAAAAAAGAAGCCATATTCTGTGGTTATTCCACCTCCGAATGTCACAGGGATTCTTCATATGGGCCATGCTCTCAATAACACGCTCCAAGACATCATCATTCGCTATAATCGAATGAAGGGACGCGAAACGTTATGGATGCCCGGAACAGACCACGCAGGAATTGCAACTCAAAACGTCGTTGAAAAACAACTCGCCAAAGAAGGGAAGACAAGGCATGACATTAGTCGAGAAGATTTTCTTGATCGCCTTTGGGCATGGAAAAATCAATATGGCGATACAATTATCCATCAATTGAAAAAAATAGGTTCATCATGCGATTGGCAGCGTACACGTTTTACCATGGACGATGAATACAGTAAAGCCGTCAAAACAGTGTTTGTTAAACTTTTCGAAAAAGGATTAATTTATCGCGGAAAATATATTATCAACTGGTGTCCACGTTGTCATACCGCACTTTCCGATGAAGAGGCGGAGCATCAAGAAACAAAAGGCGCTTTGTACTACATTCGTTATCCCTTTAAAAATGATAAAGATAAGTGTATCGTTGTGGCGACAACTCGTCCTGAAACAATACTGGGAGACACGGCTGTAGCGGTCAACCCCGAAGACAATCGCTATAAAACATTTATTAACGAAACTTTAATTCTTCCTTTAATGAATCGTGAAATTCAGATTATCTCAGATAAACATGTTGATCCTGAATTTGGAACCGGTGCTGTAAAAATTACACCCGCACACGACCCTAATGATTTCGAAATAGGAAAGCATCACAACCTTGAATCTATCAACATTCTAAATCCTGATGCAACTCTAAACGATAACGCAGGAACCTTTAAAGACATGGATCGATTTAAAGCAAGAAAATCCATTGTCGAACAACTTGAAAAACAAGGTTTTCTTTTAAAAATAGAAGACCATATACATGCCGTTGGTCATTGTTATCGATGTCATACCGTAGTCGAGCCATATCTATCAAAACAATGGTTTGTCAAGATGAAACCGTTGGCAAAACCTGCTCTCAATGTCGTCAAGCAAGGAGATATTAAATTCTACCCTGATCGCTGGACAAAAGTTTACCTCAACTGGATGGAGAATATCCGTGACTGGTGTATTTCCAGACAAATCTGGTGGGGGCATCGCATTCCTGTCTGGTATTGCAAAAATTGCGGAGAGGAAGAATTTATTGTTTCAAATGAAACTCCTCAGTGTTGCCCGCTATGTAACAAAAATGACCTTTATCAAGATGAAGATGTCCTAGATACATGGTTTTCGTCTTGGCTTTGGCCTTTCGCGACATTGGGATGGCCTGAAAAAAATAAAAACTTAAAATATTTTTATCCGACAGCAGCACTTTTTACCGCTCCAGAAATTATCTTTTTTTGGGTAGCTCGAATGATTATGGCAGGCTTAGAATTTATGGATGAAATTCCTTTCTCTGACGTTTATCTTCACGGTACAGTGAGAGACTCTAAGGGGAGAAAAATGTCAAAATCTCTCGGCAATGCCATTGATCCATTGGAAATTATCAAAGAGTACGGAGCTGATGCTCTGCGTTTTAGCTTAATCATGAACTCAGGGCAAGATTTATATATTTCTAAAGAAAAATTTGAAATAGGAAGAAATTTCACAAACAAAATCTGGAATGCATCAAGGCTTGTTTTTATGAATGTTTCTGATTTAAAAAGCAAGGACCTTTATAAAGATTTCGCAAAAATTAACAAGAAAAAGCTACCTCTAGAGTGTCAATGGATTCTCTCAAAATTACAAACAACATTATTAAATATAGAGGAAGCTATTGAGAAATATCGATTTTCCGAAGCAGAGAATTTGATTTATGATTTTATTTGGAAAAATTATTGTGACTGGTATCTCGAAATTGTTAAGAATAGTTTCGACAAAAAAGAAGTCCAGATTGTCACACTTTTTGTTCTAGAACAATCTCTTCGAATGATTCACCCATTTATGCCTTTTATCAGCGAAGAAATCTGGCAAAAGATTTCTATTTCAAAAGGATCGCTTGCGCACCAAAACTGGCCGACATCCGAAAAAAAATTAATTAAAAAAAATATCGAAACGCATATGGAACGTATCTTTGAAATCATTACATCCATCAGAAATGTTCGGGCTCAATGGAATATTCAAAACTCTGTTAAGGTTGACTGCATTATCCAAACGGCGGATAAAGAAGTTTCAAAAGTACTTAAAAAGAATTTGCCAATCATAGAATCGCTCGCAAAAGTTAATCGCGTTCTCTTTGAAACAAAGAGTCTTCGATTAAAGGATGCGGCAACAGGGATTGCGAATAAAATAAAATTTTATATCCCTCTAAAAGGAATCATTGATATTCATACGGAAAAACAAAGAATTGCTGAACAGTTGAAACAAAACCAAATTGTATTGGAAAATCTCTCCGGCAGACTTAAAAATAAAAGTTTTCTGAACAAGGCTCCTAAAAATGTTGTTGAAAAAGAAAAAAACCGTCTTTCCGAGATAAAAAATAAAGTTAACGAACTTAAAACCACCATAAAGGACCTGTCATGAAAAAAACATTAAAAGGTTTTACCTTGATGGAGATTCTTGTTTCCCTTTTAATTCTTTCCATAGGGATTGTCGGCATCTTATTATTTCTATCACGATCAATGTCCGCAATAGATTTTGCAAACGATTCCATTGTGGCATCGTCACATGGAGAATATATTCTTGAAGAAATGCGAACAAGGGACTCTCTGGCAAATATCATTAGCACAAACTGGGAAAACTTCGCTTTAGAAGAGAATCTTGATACATTACCGAGCGAATCCATAAATATTTACTTTCCAACTCCAGCCAACGATCCCTTAGAAATTCAAGCAACTATAGAATGGACCCGCAATTCACGCCAGAATAACATTATCCTTACAACGGAGATGACGAAATGGTAAGAAACAACTATAAAAAAGCTTTTACGCTAACCGAAACACTAATATCTGTTCTTATTTTTGTTTTTTTAATCGCAGCGTTGTATCAAGGGCTTTCTGCTGGTACATTATCATGGCATACGCAAAATAATGCAGTCTTGTCTCAACGTGAAGTACGAAAAGCTCTATCAAGAATGGCAAGAGAGCTCAGGGAAGCATCTAATCCTATTGTAACCCAAGACGCGAACAGTGCTCGTATTGACTTTACGCGGCCAGACGTTGGCGGCGTTTATTACACATGGGATTCCCTATCAGCAAACCCAGATCAAATTATTCGAACGGATACATCTTCTTCACAGATAGTTGCAACTCATATTTCATCTTTGGAGTTTACAAGTGAACCAACCGCAATTATCATTAATGTTACCGCAATCGGATCTCAACCTGGTGGAAAAACAGCAAGCTTTTCTCTTAAAAAGAAAGCAGCCTTAAGATGAAAAATGTTAAAAGAAAAGTTCTACTCAACACCCTTATTATGTGCCATACTTTAAGTGGGAGGCGATTAGTATGAAAACAGGCCATTTTATAAGAAATAATAAAGGGCTCGCGCTTATTGTTTCATACTTAGTTATTTTTGCGTTTATTTCAATGGCAGTCGGCTTCACTGTTACCATGGTCAATGAACTTAACGCGGCTAAACGCTATCGAGACGGAACAGTTGCTTTCTGGCTAGCAGAAACAGGCCTTCATCGATTTATTAAAAATACTGCTATGCTCGATACTGAGCCTGGCGGAGAGCAAACTGTTTCTTACGGTCAAAACTATTTTCATATTATTGAAGATGATTCAGATTCCACAAAAAGAGTTGTCACCTCAACAGGCTTTATTAATGGTGTAACTCGCCAACTCCAGATAGAATTTCCGGCGAATTCTTTTTCTGTTTTCAACAACACCATGGCATCTGGAGGAAACATGCGTCTTCTAGGACTTGGAGCGTATCTTGAGGTTTTCGGAAACACTCAACTTACAGGAGCTTATTCTAAATCCGGCTTTGGTGCAAACGCCTGGTTTGAAAACAAAGAAGAGGGCGTGCCCTCAGACCAAACAACCTTAGCATACCCAGATGCAAACAACAACGGAACTGATGATGAATTTGATGATTTTGTTGAATTCAATCGAGATCTCGTTGCTTCTTACCCTGCAGATGATGTCGTTTATTTAACTCCAGCAGCAGGCGAAACTTTAACAATTGTCCCAAACGGAGCCTTTGCGCGAGCGGGTGAGAGCTGTGGTTGACTGGCTC
>JAOZRJ010000057.1:0-5582 GCA_029931885.1 Candidatus Omnitrophota bacterium
ATTGATTACATTAGCGCACATGGTACAGGAACGCGTGAGAATGATAAAGTTGAGTCTGATGCCCTTCAACACGTTTTTTCTAAGTGTTTAAGGAAAATTCCAGTTAGCTCAATAAAGTCCATGCTTGGTCATACTATGGGTGCTGCATCTGCTTTGGAAACTGTTGCGTGCTGCTTGACGATTAAAGATAATAAGATTCCTCCAACAATTAATTTTAAGACAAAAGATCCGCAGTGTGATATTGACTGTGTTCCAAATAAGGCTCGAAAACATAGAGTTGATATTGCTTTAAATAATTCGCAAGCTTTTGGAGGAAATAATTCGTGTGTTGTTTTAAGAAGATTAAGGGATTCTAATTAATGAAGAAGAATGAATATGATGTCATAATAATTGGTGCTGGAATAGGAGGGTTGGTTTGCGCAAATTATTTAATTAAATTTGGAAAATCAGTTTTATTAGTGGAAAAAAATAATCAGACAGGAGGATATTGCACTTCGTTTAAGAAAGATGGTTTTATTTTTGATAGCAGTATACACTCCATTCAGGACTCAAGAGAAGGATCGCTTCTGGGGAAAGTTTTCCACGAGCTTTCTATTGAAAGGAATATAAAATTACTTAAAGCAAATCCTTCTGACACTGTTCTTTTTGAAGGTCGGAGAATAGATATTGTCGACGATTTGGATGCCACAATTAAAAATTTTTCAAAAGAATTTCCTTCGCAAAAAGAAGGGATTTGTAATTTTTTGCGTTTAGTCAAGAATCAAAGTTTTCTTTATATTTTTAGAAAATTTAATACGCTTACTTTTCAAGAAGTTCTCAATAGTTATTTCTCGAATGAAGAAATTAAAAGAGTTTTTTCTGCTTTTCTTTCCAATCTTGGGTCAAAGTCTCAACAAACTTCAGCTGTGTCAGGATTGGTGCTATTGAAAAGCTTTATATTAAATGGTGGTTATTACCCTGAAGGAGGAATGCAGGTCTTACCGGATAGTTTAACATCAAAATTTAAGACTCAAAGGGGGGAGTTGTTGTTGCGTTCAGAGGTCGTAGAAATTTTGGAAAAGAATGGAAGAGCAAGAGGAATAAAATTGCGAGACGGACGAAGATTCTTTTCCGAGGTAGTCATTTCGAATATTGATCCTAGATGCACACTTCTTTCACTTATAAAGAAAAAGAATGAGAATGTTGAAGAAATGTTATGTTCGCGTAAGACTAGTTATCCTAATTTAATAATATATCTTAAACTTAAGAAGATGCTAAGAAATATAAATAATTTTGGTCCAGGTATGTGGATTATTCCCAGTAAAACAGAGATTGAGGACAAAATTGATTTTCCGTTTCAGAAGGTGATGACTAACGATACAGTCTTCTGCTCTATTGCTTCAAAATTGGATCTTACTCTTATGCCAGAGGGTTTTGATATTGTTCGTTTAATGATAAACACGGATGTTGTTGATAAAGAATTCTGGGATAATCATAAAGAAGTCTTAAGCATGAGGCTGATTTCTTGTGTTGAGAAGGTGATCCCAAATTTAAGTGATTATATAATTTGCAAAGGAATTGCAACTCCTATGACAGCAAAGAATTATACGCATAATAGAAATGGTGCTATTTGCGGATGGCTTAATTCTCCTGAAAATATAAGTGATCCGATAATGCATAGGATATCCTATCTTCCAGGATTATATTTTGTTGGGCATTGGGCAACAGAGAAATATGGGAATGGCGGAATAGGTATGGTTGTGGATTCTGGAAGAAATATTGCGAAAAAAATTTTACAGAGGTTATCTTAAAAATATGATGCCGCAAGTTTTTATTACAGGTTTAGGTCCGGTAAGTTCTCTTGGATGCGGGAAGAGAGATTTTTGGACAGGAATTTTGAATAAAAATATTAACTTAAAAAAAGAAAAACATTTTTTTGACGATGGAAATGAAGAGTGTTTTTATAATTATAAGATAAAAGAGTTTGGCTCAGAGCTTCTAAAGTTAAAGAATTGTGATTTAAAAGAGACGCGCGCATGGAAAGAGGGGTTTGTTCCTGTAGATTTTGAATATTTAATAAGTGCAATTGATTTAGCTTTTCATGATAGCAAGTTAAAAGGACTTCGTGGGAAATCCAGAATAGGCTTGGTTTTGTTTCACGAAAACTTGGGTTTTGGTGCCTTTTATAATAAATTTTTTGATCTTATTACTAAATATCAGAATCAACTACGAGGCAAATTATCTAAGGAAGAGATAGTTAAATTCTTTTATAATGATCTTAAAAAAGCTGCTTATGATCTCCAGACATTTACAACTCTTTTTCATGTTCAGAGACTTTTTGACCTGCATGATTTCTCATTATTTATTAATAATGCTTGCTGTTCTGGATTGTATGCTATTGAAGTTGCTGCGGATATGATTAGAACTAAAAAGTGTGATTGCGTTGTGGTCGCAGGCTCTGATGCAGTAGACATCTATAAGTATTTGTGGTTTAAGGAGCTTGGTATATATTCACCAGATGGTTTTCTCAGGCCATTTTCGCTTAATAGAAATGGTCTAGTCATTGGAGAGGGCGCTGCCGCTATAGTTCTTGAGGAGTCAACTCATGCAATTAAAAGAGGAGCAAATATCTATGCCGAATATTCGGGGGGATGGTTTTCTTCCGAGTCTTGGAAAATGAACTTTCCTGCTGTGGGTCAGAATTATTATGCAGACACAATTAAGAAGTGCATAGAAGTATCTGGCCTTAAAAAAGAAGAGATTGATATCGTTTGCTCTCATGGCACTGGAACAAAGGTTTTTGATGAGTATGAGGCTAGAGCCATGATTAATGTTTTTGGGAAGAATTTTCAGAAACCCTTTGTTAGCGCTTTTAAATCTTACATAGGGCATACTCTCGGAATAAGCGCTTTAATTGAAACAATTATTTTATTGTTAGCAATGCAAAAGCATGTTATTCCTGAAACATTATTTTTTGATGAAAAGGATAAAAAAAATAATATTCCGATAATCCAGAAAACTCTTCAAGTTGAAACAAGGCATGCACTTAAAATATGCTCTTCTTTTGCAGGATTTGATGGTGCATGTATGTTTAAGAGAGTGAATACCTAGGGGCAGAATGATATGAATATTCTTTTTTCTTATTCTGGATTAGCGCTAACATTTACTTGCTTTTGTGTCTTAGTTTTGATTTTAAAGTTTGGAAGAACTACTTTACATAAAGTTTGGGCTTTATTTAATTTTGCAGTCGGATATTGGGGAATCGGAATGTTTTTGATTGGGCGCGCAGGAAGCGCCGAACAATCTTTATTTTTGTGGCGTTACGCTCATGTCGGAGGGATCTTCATTAGTATATTTTTCTATCATACTATCTATATTCTAGGAAATTTTAAATCTAAATTTATACTTGTAACAGCATATATTTTAGGTTCTTTTTTCATTTTTTTGGCGGTTATTAATCCTGACAGTATTTATATGTCGAAAATAAGGATAATGTTTGATTCAATTTATTATCTTGAAGCAAATAATTTTCTTTACATTTTATCAGTTTTTCTTTGGGTTTTTCTTGTCGCCTATGGCCATGTAATGCTTTTTGTTCTTTACAGGAGAACGAGAGGCATTAAAAGAATACAAATAATTTATTTCTTTGTTGGAATGGTTGTTGGTTTCTCGGGAGGCATAACATATTTTCTTCCAATGTTTGGCATTAATATTTTTCCGATAGGAAATTTTACTATACCGTTGTATTGCGTTGTTGTTACTTATGCAATTCTTAAATATCGTCTTTTGGACACTGCAATTGCCTTCACGAGGACAAGTATTTTTATTCTTGTTTATTCTATTGTTCTTGGAATTCCTTTTGCAATAGCATTTGGATGTAAAGGTCAATTAAAAAGTTTTATTGGAGACATGTGGTGGATAGTACCTTTGATTACATCAACAGTTTTAGCAACGGCAGGGCCTTTTATTTATTTATTTATTCAGAGAAAGGCAGAAAATAGACTTTTGAGTGATCAAAAACGATATCAAGCAACTTTAAAACAAGCTTCGACGGGAATGACAAGAATCAAAGATTTAAAAAAGCTTCTTAATCTTATAGTCTATATTTTAGCCAGAACTGTAAATTTAGAGCATAGTATTATTTATCTTTATATTCCGAATAAAAGAGAGTTCTCCTTAAAATCTTCTAGGGGAAAGAAAATAGACCAATTTGATCCTTTTTTAGATAAGAATTCTTTTCTCGTAAAATATTTAGAAGATGTGCAGGCTCCGATTGTTTACGAAGAAGTTAAGCAGAGAATGCATGATTACGACACTCAGGAATATAAAGAGGTAGAGCTGAAATTACGGCAGCTGCAGGCCGAAGTTGCTATTCCGATTTTTGCAGAAAAACAGTTAATTGCGATTGGATTTTTAGGGAAAAAGAAATCCGGCGAGATGTACAGCGCTGATGATTTAGCTGTTTTTTCAATTTTAGCAAACCAAGTGGCCTTGGCTATTGAAAATGCCCAGTTTTACGAGGAAACAAAAAAAACTCAAGCCCAGCTTTTTCAGGCTGAGAAAATGGCTACCATTGGAACCATGGCCGATGGACTTTCGCATCAGATCAATAATCGTCTCCATGCTCTAGGTTTTATTGCAGGTGATGTTTTGGATTCCATAAAGCTTAAAAGTGAGATCGCCGATCAATCATCTAAGGAAATTAAAGATTTGTTAATCGATATCACAGGAGCACTTTTAAAGATTCAGGATAATGTGCGTCAAGGGGGCGAGATTGTTCAGGGGCTTTTGCGTTATAGTAGAGAAGGCGAAGAGGGATTTGATAAAGTAGATCTTGATACACTTGTTGATGCTTCGCTTGAAATGGCTCATTTTAAAATAAAGAAAGATCAACTTGTCCTTATTAAGGATTATCCAAAGGACGTTTCATCTATATATGGAAATTTTACTCAGCTTCAAGAGGTGATGTTTAATATTATTGATAATGCCTATGATGCGATTACGCAAAGAAAAACTGAACAAAAAGAAGAGAACTATAAGGGTAGAATTCGGATATCCACGCGTAGAACAGATGGCCTATTGGAAATTACGATCCTTGATAATGGCATTGGCATCAAAGAGGAAGATCAAGTCAAATTGTTTACACCGTTTTTTACTACAAAATTATCCAGTAAAAAAGGTACTGGCTTAGGGCTGTATGTAATAAAGAAGATTATTGAAGAAAATCATAAAGGTAGAGTTTTTATGTCCTCAGAGTATATGACAGGGACAATAACTGTTCTTAAGCTGCCGATAGTAAAGAAGTAAATTAATGCAGTCACAGGAGGAAAGATGTCAAAATTATTAATTGTTGATGATGAAGATGATGTAAGAGAGTTTGCAGGTAATTTTTTCAAAAAAAGAAATATTGATGTTATTACCGCCCCAGGAGGGAAAGAGGCTCTTGAGCTCATTGAATCTGATAAGCCGGATCTCGTCCTTTTGGATGTTCGCATGGGAGAGATGACTGGTGTCGATGTTTTGCGAGCTTTAAGAGAAAAAGGAGACAATACAAAAGTTGTCATGGTAACGGGTGTAGAAGATGAAGTTATCATTAATGAAAC
>JAOZRJ010000057.1:5682-8473 GCA_029931885.1 Candidatus Omnitrophota bacterium
ATACAAAAGTTGTCATGGTAACGGGTGTAGAAGATGAAGTTATCATTAATGAAACCAAGGCTCTTGGTGTGGTTAATTTTATTCATAAACCTTTAGCATTAGACGAATTAGAAAAGATTGTATTATCTGAGATTAAATAATATATTTTTACTATGAAACTAAATTACAAAAAAGAACTTGAAAACGCTAGCCGTGGCATGATTCTGATTCATGACCCAAAAGTTTTGATTCGCCTTATTATTCGTTTAATTGTGCGCAAAGTAAAAGTTGACCACGCTGGAATTTTACTTTTTGATCCTCAAAAAAACCATTATGTTCTGACGATATCTGGCGGCAAGAAGGGCGTGAAGATTCCTCCTGGGTTTGCAAAGTTCGGAAAAAATAATTCTATAATTAAACTTTTTACAAATCCAAAATACCGTTCGCTTTTTCGAAAACCAAACGCATTTATTCTTGAAGATTTAAATAAGATGATTTGGAGAGAGAGTGTCGTAGGAGATGAAAAAGAAACTAAAGAGATGCTTCATGATGTCGGATGTCAGATGGCTATGTTTAATGTGGTTGCCTGCATTCCTGCTTATTTTAGAAAAGATTTATTAGCACTTCTTTTATTGGGTGAAAAAAGCACAGGAGTTTCTTATGACCAGGATGAGCTGGATTTTTTATCAGCTCTTGCCTCTGATGTGGCAATGGCTATCCAGAATTCTCAGCTCATTGATGATTTAATGAAAGAAGTTGATCGCAATAAAGCACTTTTTATTAATACTGTTCTTTCTTTGGCTTCAGCCATTGAGGCTAAGGATAAGTATACTCGTGGACATACCGAGCGTGTAACAAAATATTCTTTGGATATTGCTAATAAGCTTGTTGAGGACAAGGCGATAGAGTTTCCAAAGGATTTTTTAGAGAATTTATATGTTGCTGGTCTTTTGCATGATATTGGTAAGATTGGCGTGCCTGAAAGTATTTTATGCAAGGAAGGAAAATTAACTGATGAGGAGTTTTCTCAGATTCGTATGCATCCGCTCCGAGGCGCTGAAATTTTAAAAAATATACCTGAATTTGAAGAATGTTTAAAAGGTGTAAAATTTCATCATGAACGCTATGATGGAAGAGGATATCCCAAAGGTTTAAAGGGAGACGAAATTCCTTTGATTGCCGCTATCGTTGCCGTGGCTGACGCGTTTGATGCCATGACTTCGGATAGAACCTACCGTAAAGCCCTTTCAAAAGAAGTTGCCATCCAGGAAATAGAAAGGAATATCGGGATTCAATTTCATCCCCTTGCAGCCAAGGCATTTGTTAGCTTATTTTAGGTTAAAAATAAAGACTTACTTAAGCTGAGGTGCTTGAATTAATTGGAAGACGGATTGTAAATTTTGTTCCGTTTTTAGAGTTACTTTCCGCGTAAATCATTCCGTTATGCTCTGCGATAATTCTTTGCGTAATAGACAGTCCTAGTCCAGTGCCATGATCTTTTTTTGTGTAAAACGGGTCAAAAATACGCTTTAAGTCTTTTTTTGGAATTCCTGGTCCAGTGTCAGAAATATTAATTTCTAAAGTACTTTCATCATGCACAAATGTTTCAATGGAAAGAGTTCCTCCTCTAGGCATTGCATCAACAGCGTTTAGAAAGATATTTAGGAAGGCTTGACGAAGTTGATTTGAATCAGCTTCAATGAAAAGAACATTGTCCTGTTCTGAAGTTCCGTTATGAAGTTTTGTTGATATTCCTATTTTTGATTTGATAAAACGGCTATTTAAAAAATCAAGTGTATTATTAATAAGATTATGAATATCAATTCTTTTAAGTGTAAGAGGGGATGGCTTGGCAAAATTCAAGAGTCGATGAACGATATCATCAATGCGATTGACTTCGCTGCCAACAATACGCGCAAATTTTTCTAGAAATTCTTTATCATCAAGTTTTTGCGGCAAATATTCTGAGAAAGTTTTGATAGCCGTTAAAGGATTCTTAACTTCATGAGCAAGTCCGCTCGCTAACGTGGCGACTGATCTGAGCTTCTCAGTCTGTGCTATTTCTTGATGTAAGAGTTCATTTTCTCGAATGATTTCTTCTTGGGAAGTTTTGAAAAAGATTTTATCAACAAGATATTGAATTTTATTTTTAACTGGAATAAAAATAATTGCAATAATTAAAGCGGTAAGAAAACTTGTAATAAATGATTGATATCCAACAATCCCTTGCAGTAATTTTTCCAATGAAATAATAATAATTAGATACAGAAGAGAAATAATTGTAATTAAAAGTGAGTAGATAAGACTTTTTTGGATTACAACGGTAATATTTAATAACTGATGCTTTAAAATTGTGTAGGTAATTATAAAGGATGGAATGATGATAAAAAAGTTGCCATATGGATATATAGGAATTTGGAATGCAGGGAGAAAGTTTAGAACTCCGCCCCCAAATCCTACGAAAGAAAAAAGAAGCGCGAGGGCTTGTCCTTTCTCCTTGGGACAGCTTTGGTTATAATGTTTTAATAACGCGAAGAAGGAACAAATAATAATTGTCATCCAAGCAATAAAAAATACTAAGTATGGAAAGCCTCCCTGGTGGTAGTAAATTAAGTTAAGGAATTTTTTACTAGGATGAACAATATTTCCAGAGATGCTAAGAATTGAGAAAATAAACGTTGTTAAGTAGAGAATAAAAAGGGTTATTTTCTTTATTTCTTTTTTTAGTAAAAGTAAAGTAGAGTGGTAAAAGAATGTCGCAATACATAAAACAGGAATAAGGGCAAAACGCCATATTCCATCTGCAAAGTTA
>JAOZRJ010000058.1 GCA_029931885.1 Candidatus Omnitrophota bacterium
TCCGAATAATAACATTCACTTTATACCCTTTGCAAACCAAAGCAATAAACATCAAGGGAAAATTTCCTAAATGAGCCGTGACAGCAATAACGCCGCGATTCTCTTTTAGGGCATTCTTTAAATGTTCTTCTTTGTGAATTGATACAATCTCAAGCAATTCTTTCGATCTCTCGACAAAATAAAGCAAATCCATCATACACTGACCAATATTCTGAAGACACTTCCTTATCATGAAATTATATTCGCCTTGAGTCTTAGATTGTCCGTACGCTAATTGCAGATTCTTTTCACAGATTTTCTTTAAACTGCTTATAAATAAGAAAGCGATTGAAAACATAAAGCCCATGATCGCCTGGACACACCATCGCGGCAAAATTCTCATAGCCCCAAAAAATGCCTTTAGGCTAGCGATCGTCATTTGACTCTGAAATCGTTTTATATTGTTAGGTGATAGTAGATTCATAATATTAAAAAATTATTTATTAAAAAGATTATAACACTTTGAAGTTAAGAATGTTAGCTAATGATAAAAAATTACGATTTTATCCTTAGCGAAGAGTTAAGCTCTCTTTTCTTTAAAAGAATATTTTCTCTTCCCGAACAAAAATATCCCTTTTAATCTCTTTTAAAACAAATTATTATGGTAAAATAATTTTATGGTTCTAAAAATATCCTTATCTAGTCTTATTCTTGCTAAAAATTCTACTATGAAAATATCTGGATTACTTACTTTTATCTTTTTTTTGACCCTCTTCATACCTGTCAAATCATCCGCTAACGCGTTCAAAGAACGAAATAATCTGATAGATCAATCTTTAGAATGTATTTCAAGCAATTTAGACAAAAACAATACCCTTGCTTGGACTGATATCTGTTATCAACCTACAGAGAATAGGAAAAAATCACTCTCCAAGGAAGAGATCATCGACGTAGAACTTGATTATTTTTCAGATGCGGAATCCGAAAAAGATACCCTCTATGTATCTGAAACAGATGAAATATATATAGATAATACTTTTGCTTATGCCAATATCAACGAATTGAAAACGGAAGAAACTAGCGGTGTCAAGAATTCCCTATCTACAGCTGAATTCGGAACAGAAATATCAAAGATTACCTACAGAGAACCTGAATTTATGAGGACAAGAGGTTACATGAGCGGTGTTTTTGGATCCTATACTCAAAGGTTTTCACTAAACAAAGAGATCCACTCTTTTTCAGATCTCCTCGTAAATGAAAACGTTATTAATATGATTAAAATTGACGGTAAATTCAGCTGGGGCTATGTAGATTATGAAAGCGAAGGAACCGGAAAAGCCGAGGATGAAAGAGATTTTCTCCTCGAGACCAGATTGGTTGCAGGACAGGATCTGCCTTTTAAATCATCTTTATTGACCCCGTACGCAGGAGTTGGATATCGATACTTAAACAATGACGGAAGAGGCGAAACAACCACAGGCCACAATGGTTATCGCCGAGAATCAATGTATGTCTATATTCCTATGGGCCTTGATATCAAGCAAAAAATCTCTAAAAACTGGTCTATGGGTATTAATATGGAATACGATTTCTTTATGTTCGGAAGACAAATAAGTCACCTTGAGGACGTTGACTCAAACTACGACCCTCTCAGTAATAAACAAGAAAAGGGATTCGGCTGGAGAGGTTCCATTAGGCTTGCGAAAGAAAGCCCAAAACTAGATATTTTTGTAGAGCCCTTTATCCGATATTGGAGCATAAAAGATTCTAAAACATCAGAAATTATCTACGGAAATTGGATTGTCGGCACAGGAATGGAACCAGAAAATAATTCTACAGAATTCGGCTTTAAAATGGGCGCTGCCTTTTAAATAGATTTAAATAAATTTAAATCTATTTGATCCTACCTACTTCTTAATCATTGTCAAAACCATCTTAAATCTCTCAATAGCCTTAACAGCATGCGGATCGTTAGCAGGCATAATAATCGTCTCTCCTTCTTTAACAACATAGGATTTTCCGCTTATCATAATTTCTGCCTGCCCATCAACAACTTGAACAATGGCATCATAAGGCGCGCTGTGCTCACTTAAAGCTTGTTCTTTATCAAACGCAAATACCGTAACTGTTCCAACTGGTTTATCAATAACCGCCTTACTGACAATAGAACCTTGCTGATAATCAATAACGTCTTTAAAGCATAGAACCTTTGATTTTAAACTCTCATCTGTCATTTTTTCTCCTTAATTTTTAGTAATCTTATTAGATGCAAGTATTAGTAATTTAATCCTTGATCAGCTCTTCTGTTGTCCCGATCGGAGTAGGATATTTAAACACAACAATATAACTGGAAGCTATAAAGGTAAAAATAGTAGCAAGTTGAATAAACTGCGACGCCCTGGCACTTATGTTTCCTAATTCAAATGCGAGCAAAGCAATCAACAAAGAAAATTCGCTTAACTGACCTAACCGCAATCCAATCTCTTTGGCAAAAGTATTGCTTTCGCCAGCCCAACTAAATGCCTTTTTGAAGAGCCAGGGTT
The DNA here is from genome assembly GCA_029931885.1 of Candidatus Omnitrophota bacterium. Next base: position 2,523 of record JAOZRJ010000058.1, read on the forward strand.
TTGCAATAATAAAAATGGTCGCCAGTAATAGCGCGGGCACAAATATGTCTTTCATAATCAGAAGATCAAGCTTGGCTCCTAAGGCAAAAAAGAATAGCACTAAAAAAAAGTCTCGGAGAGGTTTAAGCTTTTCAGAAATAAAGAATGAAATCTTGTGCCTTGCCAATACAACTCCGGCAAAAAATGCTCCTGTCTCATAAAAAAGTCCCATCTTAGCCGAAATACCGGCAACTCCAAGACACCACGCCAGCCCTAAAATAAATAAAGCTTCCTGCACTCTATCGACACGCGCCATAACCTTTCTTAAGACATAATGCTCAACTAAGACAAGAGCTCCTATCAATACGGAAAGCTTGGCTAACATAAAAGAAAAGCTGACCAAAACTCCTTGCGGCGAATTCATACATCTGATTAACGCCAACACTCCGATAGCTAATAAATCCTGAAGAATCAAAACGCTTATGCACATTGCTCCCATTCTTTGCTGATGCAATTTTGTCGTTGGAAGCAGTTTAATAACTAAAATTGTACTGGAAAACATCAGGGCGAGCGCTATGCATAAACTATCGATAATGCTAAAGCGAAATAGCAATAAAAATACAAAAGTAAGAACAAAAGAACATCCGCTGTTAATTAAAGTAATAAGAGAAGTTTTCTTAAATAATTCAAAAAGTTTTTGAGGATGAAGACAAAGTCCTGCTAAAAAGAGGAGTAACGTTACCCCTAGATGGGAAATCATTTCAATAAACTCTACATTCTTAATCACCCCAAAGCCCCAGGGCCCAACCAATATACCGCAGAGAATATACGCAATAATTATAGGCTGCTTGAGAACAACAGCAAAATAGGACAGTATGGCTGCCCCAACAAGAACAATACTTAAATCAAAAATGAATTTTTCCACAAGAATATTATATCAAATGATTACTTAATATTCTTTACAAATTCTTCTATTCGATCCAAACCTTTTTTAATGTTATCCATAGAAATTGCGTATGAAAGACGAAGGTTTTTATCTGAACCAAAAGCTACCCCTGGGATAACTGCAACTTTTGCTTCATTTAATAGTAAATTTGTTAACGACAGTGAATCTTTGATCTCACTTCCATTAAAAGATTTCCCGAATAATTTTGATACATCTGGAAATACATAAAAAGCTCCTTGCGTCTTAAGGCAAGAAATTCCCTCTATTGAATTTAATCTCTCGGTAATATACTCTCGTCTCTTCTTAAATTCAGCAACCATTTCTTCTATCGGATCTTTTGATCCCTCTAAAGCAGCTAAGGCAGCCTTTTGCGCAATAGACGTCGGGTTAGAAGTAGAATGACTCTGAAGATTTGACATCGCTTTGATAATATCCTTTGGGCCAGCAGTATAACCGATACGCCATCCTGTCATGGAGTAAGATTTAGAAACACCGTTTATTACAATGGTCAACTCTTTAATCTTATCGTTTAAAGAGGCAATGCTCATATGTTCCTGTCCATCATAAATGATCTCTTCATAAATTTCATCTGAGATGCAAAAAATTCCTTTTTCAATCAGAACCTCGCTGATAGCCTGTAATTCATCCTTTGAATAAAGCATCCCTGTAGGATTTGAAGGAGAATTTAAAATGAAAAGTTTTGTTTTAGGCGTTATCGCTTCAATTAATTGACTTGCCGATACCTTAAAATTACCTTCTTGGTTTGTTTCTAAGATAACTGGCGTAGCCCCTGAAGCTTTTACCATCTCGGGATAACTCACCCAATAAGGAGAAGGAATAATTACCTCATCGCCTTCACTGCAAATAGCTACAATTGCGTTGTAAAGAGAATGCTTTGCTCCACAGGAAATCAGAATTTCTGCAGGAGAATAATCTAAATTATTATCACTTTTAAATTTTTTACAAACGGCATCTTTTAGCTCTTTAGTTCCTGAAGCTGGAGTATATTTTGTAAAACCAGCATCAATTGCTTCCTTGGCTGCATTTTTAATATGCACCGGAGTATCAAAATCAGGCTCACCAGCTCCGAAACCGATTACGTCAACACCTTCGGCTTTCATTTGTTTGGCTTTTGCTGTAATTGCCAAAGTTACTGATGGACTAATTGAACTAATTCGCTTTGATAGAACCATTTTTATCACTCCTTTAGTTATTCATGCATTCTTTATGGATTCTTTTCGTCAACATTAAAACTATATTGACTTACCCGTTAACAATTCATACACCTGCGAATACTTCTTGCATGTTTGCTCCACAACTTCGCTTGGCAAATCAGGACCAGGATATGTCTTATCCCAATCTAAAGTTAAAAGATAATCACGAACATATTGCTTGTCAAAGCTCGGTTGACCCTGGCCTGGAACATATTTGTCTTTTGGCCAGAACCGAGATGAATCAGGCGTAAGAACCTCATCAATAAGAATAATATCAGACTCATCTCCAACTGTTCCAAACTCAAACTTTGTATCTGCGATGATTATTCCTTTTGTTTCGGCATATTCACTTGCTTTTTTGTAAAGCGCTAAACTTTTCTCTTTTAATTTATTAAAAAGTTTTTTTCCAAGCGCTTTTTCAACATGATCTTCAGACACATTAATATCATGCCCCTCATCTTCTTTTGTTGAAGGCGTAAAAATTGGAGTAGGCAGCTTATCTGATTCTTTTAATCCTTCTGGCATTTTCATGCCGCAGATAGTTTGACTTTTCTTGTATTCATTCCATCCGGAACCGGATAAATATCCTCTTACCACGCACTCAAAAGGGAGAGGGTTAGCTTTTCTTACCAGCATTGACCGACCATCTAATTCATCTTTATATTTCGATAATTCTGATGGAAACTTTTCGATACTATCTGCAATAAGATGATTTGGTATGATATCTTTTATAAATTCAAACCAAAAAACAGATAATTTTGTTAATATCTCCCCTTTTCTAGGAATAGGCGTTGGCAAAACAACATCAAAACAGGAAATTCTATCTGATGCAATCATAAGAAAATCATCCTTAAAAGCATAGATTTCCCGAACCTTTCCTCTCTTAAAGAAATCAACACCAGGAATATTTAATAAACCATCAGTTTTATTATTCATACATCCTCCATTATTAATATTAAGACAATAAAAACACATTTTACTATCCTAATGCTAACTTTACTAGCCTTTTGATTCAATTATTTTCTTAGGAGAAATATAATTTCCATGAACTGCCCTAGCACTCGTTAATCTTTGTCCTTGCTCATCAAGAGCATCAAACAATTCTGAAGGAGTGTCAGAAACTTTCGTTGAATATATTTCTTTGATCCTTTCGATCTTTTCAAGATTTGCAGGAATTTTTACAGTAAATTGCTGCTCATACTCATCTTCTGTATACTCTTTATCAAGAACCTTGCTAAATAATTCTTTAAGGTCTTCATATTTAGGAATAAATCCTGTTGGCGTCTCAATTGCGTCAACGTCATTATTGGCGCGTAATTCCATCCATTTGACCCACACCCTTTTTGCATCCATTCCCGTTAAATAATTTCCTTCAGAATCCTTCAAAAAATAATTAACCGCGAAAACAGGTGGAAGATTTTTTACACCATCTGCAAACTTTAGATAATTAACTATGTACTGACCTAAAGGTATCGAAACAAAATCCAAATTTGCCATTGGACTAAATTGTCGAACCCCTTCTTGTCCCAAAGTTGCCGCGGTAGTTTCTGATTCAAGGGAAGCTCCCATTGTTATTACTCCATGAGCCCAATCAAATGCCTGTTGAACCGGAGGCCAAATACTTGAATCTCTTCCACCATAAATTACCCCTTTTACCTCAACACCCTTTGGATTATCTATTTCTTGGTCACGATTTTCAAGATCATACAAGCTAACTGTGTAGCGTGCATTCTTATGCGCAAATGGGATTTCTTTGCCTTCAGAATTCTTGCCATCTTCCCATTGGCCTGCATAATTGACACCTTTTGCAGGCATCTCTCTGCCATCTCCCAACCAATGAGGATTATTTTTCTCATCGATTAAAATATTAGAGACAATAACCTCTCCAGGAGAATTTAAGACCTTCCAGATAACAGGATCATCTTTAACGTTAACATCGCGAATAATTCCAAAAATTCCGCACTCAACATTTACAGCGTTAACATTACCATCAATTTTTCTAAGATATGCAATATCATCGCCAATAATAGTTTCACCGCTCAACATGGCAGTGGAAGTTTTTCCGCATGCACTTGGAAAAGCACCTACAAAATATGATTTTCTGCCCTTAGGTCCGTGAATACCTGTTAACATCATATGTTCTGCAAGCCATCCTTCTCTTGATGCTTTATTTATCGCAAGCCTTAAAGCTAACTTTTTAAGACCAACCGTGTTGCCTGCATATTGCGTATTTGTACTGTAAACTGTCTGCTCCTCAAGATCCATGTACACCCTACGTTTATCAACGTTCTTACTTGCACCTTTTTCAATCTCGCCCGCGCTATGAACAAATTTAAAAAATTGGTCAGAATCACCCATTTTCTTGAATTGTTCATATCCTCGTCTGTAAAGAATATATTCTGAATGAGCAACATAATTAGAATCAGTTATCTGAATACATGGCAATGAAAATTCAGAATTTGTCGGCCCAAGGCAAAAGAATAAAACTTTCATCTCTTTGCCCACCATTGAATCTTTTAAAAATCCATTAACTTCTTTTAAGCCTTCTTCTCTGTCTGTTGAATTTAAATAGGAGCCCAAATCTACATCAGGAGAAAGAAGATATTTTGTATTTGCCTTATCTCTTGCCTGATCGCTAGGCCCATCAAAATGAATAGTGTGACCTTCGGTCGCAAGAGACTTTTCCTCCTTGCTTTCTATCGCTTTATTTCGTATGCGAAGCTTATCCTTATCTGAATCATCGCAAACATAAACCGACTCTGGGTTGCAATGCTCAACATACTTCCCAATAAAATCAATTAGTCTTGAATTATTTAGTGAAGCTAATTTCTCCAATCCATCCTGACCGCATTTTTCTTTTAATAACCCTAGATAATCTTTCGACATTTTATTTCTCCTTTTTTATTTTTGTTATTCTCAAAATAAATTTTCCGCCGATATCGTCTAATTCTTTAATACCGTAACGCCCTGTGCAAATTCGCTCTAAATCCTCAACATTTCCCTCTTTAACAATTGCGTAAGTCATAGGACGCTGACCAAGAAAATCAACCACTTTCTGATCCGTATTTAAAAATAATATTGGATGAGGACTCCAAAACCCTTTACCGTTAATATCAATTACTGCCATTTCTCTATCTGTATAATAACGAATACCTCTTACATAAAATTTGCTCGCTAGTACAGGCGTGTCGGAAGTATCAATCTTATTAAAACTCTCTGAAATATGTTTGCATGACACCCACGGCTCAACATATGGCCGTGCAAAATAAACTGATGCGAAAAGAATCACTGTTATAAAAGGATATGCAAAAATCATTTTCAGATATTGTATTTTTTGTTGAAAAAAAAGAATCAAACACAAAATAACGCCTAAGCAAAGCGCAAAGAAATAAACAGGAGTTAATGTAACAAGAATGTCAGAATAGCGTTTGGCCTGCATAATTCCGATAACAATAGCGCAAAAAAGGAATCCCGCCATAAATTGCGCACAAAAATTTAATGCCTTTGATCTTTTGCCTCCGGCAGCTTCCGTAAGCATACAATCAAGAAAATGTGCCAAAAGAATTGCGATCGCCGGAAAAACAGGAAAAATATAACTAGCCAACTTTGAATGAGCAGGCTGAACAAAAATATAAACGCCGACAATCCAAGACAAAAGAAAAGCAAACGGAAAACGCAACTTATCTTTTTGTTTAAAATATTTTACTACCGAGCCTCCTGCAGGAATCCAAAACAAAAACCAAGGCATTGTTCCTACAAACATTAGCATGATATAAAA
>JAOZRJ010000059.1:0-703 GCA_029931885.1 Candidatus Omnitrophota bacterium
TTGTGAGTGTTATAAGGTGTATATCGAAGCTGAGAGTATGAGTATTGAAGAATTAGTTGACGCATTAGATGAAAGTGTAAAATTAAGAAATAAATACGCGGGTGAAGAAGGGAGGGTACCCTCATTTGTCTCATAAGCAAATACCCCACCATAGGTTGCCGTTCAACTCGGCCTCCCGCATCCATTTTTGGTTTTCATATAAAGTGGGGATTTAGCTGAGAAGGATTAGCGGTTGTTTCATATGCAACGTAGACAGGATCGTTACCTGTAATCCCTACCACTTAACAACTTAACACAGGTAAACAATGTCCGAAAAGTTAACGAAAGCACAACTGGAAACAAATGTTATAACGAAAGCGCACATTGACCGGGTTCAAGAATTTTTAAGAATCTGTGAGAATCAGTTGAGGGATCGTGGTTTAAATCATGATAAATCAAAATTGGAAAGTCCCGAAGTCGAATTGTTCGCTGAGTTTACCCCAAAGTTAGCAGAGTCTACCTACGGCAGCGAAGAGTATGAAAACTTCAAGAAAGAAATGGGGCCGGCATTAGATCACCATTATGCCAACAACAGACATCACCCCGAAAAGTTCAGGGATGGTGTCAATGACATGACATTACTCGACATACTTGAAATGTTATGTGATTGGAAAGCGAGTTCGGAAAGACACAACAATGGCAATATATTAAAATCGATTGAGAT
>JAOZRJ010000059.1:713-7338 GCA_029931885.1 Candidatus Omnitrophota bacterium
GAACGATTTGGCATTGACGAGCAAATGACTAAGATTCTTTTGAATACAGTCGATATGTTCGAATGGCATTAGTATAAATATTTACAGAACATAAAAACACAACGAAAGGAGAATTGAATGTTTGAACCGTTATACGACAAAGTAGTTTTAAAGAGAAACAGCCCCGATGAACAAACGCCCTCAGGTATTATTATCCCCAAAGCGGCGGGAGAGGTTTCACAATACGCAGAAGTAATCGCAGTTGGTGAAGGTCGAATGTTGGCCGATGGCACGTTTAAGCCTATGGCCATTAAAGTTGGTGACAAAGTTTTTATTAGCAAATTCGTGGCAAATGTATTTTACTTGGATGAAGAAGAGTATTTATTAGTCAACGAAGCTGAAATTTATGGCGTTTTTAAATAAAGTTTGACAAATCTGTTTCAGTATGTTATAGTGGTATTTTTAAATGAGAGTTTCGTCTAGTACAAAGACATCCGGCATCAAGGCGTAAAGTCGCTGGTCGGGAAACATCGGCTCGCATCCGTTAACTCTCATTACAATAAAGGAAAGAATGGAAGAGACTAAAATAGTTTTCGAATGTTACAAATGCCGATGTCAGTTACATCAACCGATTGCTCGTAGCTTATCGGCGCAAGACATCATGGACAAATTACATGAGATTTCCGAATTAGATTGTCCCGAATGTGGAGAAGAGGGACATTTGAATTGGAAATTGTATCGTGTCGTGTATTAAAATGTTGAAGAAAATCATACCGATCAATCGGATGCGCAATTTGGGTAAATTCATTCCAACTTGGAAACGCAAAAAAAAGACGGATATTCCAGAGAGTTATCAATTACACAATCCGGATTTGTCTTTTTACATTGAAATCTCGTTGACGAAAGCAGACATTGAATCAATCAAAGATGGCGAAAGAGCTTGGATAGACTCTAATACAAGACCATACCCTTTGACAATTACATTTAGAGAAAAGAAAGAAATAGCATAAATGAGGTCCCACCGAGGATGGCAAGAGGATTTCGAATCCTTAAAGGAGATTTCGATTATCTCTGGGACTTCCACTTTTCGAACTTAGAACATAAGGAACGCATGAAAATAAATTTGAAGAAAGCTGTTAGTATCCAAGGCGATATTGATAAACTCATGACTGATCTCTTTACTGAGATTCGCAACAAGCGATTATTGACAATTGAACTTTTCGAAGATCCGGTTGTACTGGTTGAAAAGAATCGGAACGATGTTCAAATATTGATCAAACGATTCTTAGATCTGACTGAGATCAGATCGGATATTCGTGCCAAGGTTGCACGGGAAAATGCCAATTGTGGCATTGGTGATATGTTGGCCGCTGTCAATGCACTCGAACGGAAGGATCGACTTTTCAGTTATTTGTCCACTGATTGCATATTGGTAAAAGATGTAGAAGTCATCAAGAAAACTCTCAATCGACTTGAGTTGGCCGAAGGAACTACCATTAGACGTAGCTCTGTGGACACTGGAATCTTCAATGATGAAGAGATCCAAAAATCCAAACAAAATGCCCTGAAAGCTCAAAAGGATATTCGTCAATTGAAAGACACGATGTTGGAAACCAACATTCGTAACACAATCGAATTAGGTGCGGAAGCACAAGCGATTCTCGAAAGGGAATCAATTGTGTAATCTCACCTTGTGAGTGAGTATAAGACGTGATCTTACACAGTTAAGGACTTGAAATCCTTGTCGATTATGGAGCCTCGGCCGCCTGACTATTTTAAAATATTCTGATTATTGATAATTGATCAGGATGTCGTGGCCATTGATTGCTGATTATTGTTCTTTTTGTCGTTGATTGATCATAGACGATATTCACTCACTAAACAAACGTGCCGGGGTAGTTTAACTGAATAAAATCCTTTCCTCCTAAGATAGAGATCCGAGTTTGATTCTCGGTGCCGGCTCCATAAAACAAACTCATATAAATAACATTAGATAAAACATCCAATGGGAGAATATGTGAGTTTAAATTATGAATACTGGAACAGATGGCGCAATCGTGCCAAACATCGAATTGTAGAAGCTCTTGGTGGGAAGTGTATTATTTGTGGGTTTGATAAGTGGACGGAATCTCTTGATTTCCACCATATCAATCCGAAAGAAAAATTGTTCAATCTAAGTAGTTTAGGAATTAGTAAAGGCTCTAAGAATTGGAAAAGTATCGTAGAAGAAGCTCGGAAATGTGTAATATTATGTGCCAATTGTCATAGAGCTTACCATTCCGGTCATGCAGAATTACCGGAAACACTAATTAAATTTGACGAATCGTTTGCTGAGTATAGAGAACCCAAAAAACCAAAAGTCAAAAAACCAAAAAAGAAAAGAATCCAACCGACAAAAATTGATTGGCCGAGTATAGAAATTTTACATTCAATGCTCGAACAATCAAATTATTCAGCGGTTGGTAGGGAACTTGGAGTTTCCGATAACGCTGTAAGAAAACATATAAAAACAAATGTGGCCCTGTAGTTTAATGGATTCAGAACCGTGTTCTTCTAAAGCACGTATCCGGGCTCGATTCCCGGCAGGGCTTCCACATATAAATAAAAATATCAAGCGCCTGTATCATAGTGGTTAATGAATCGACTTGCAAGTCGATGACCCGAGTTCAATTCTCGGCATCCGCTCCAACAAACACGCATCGGAAATGTTAAGTGCATGACTCCCTACCGGGGGTTAGTGAGAGGTTAACGTCTCTCTCGATGCTCCAACTCCCCTTACAAATTTGCGGTCGTGATGTAACTGGCACGCATATCAGACTCAAAATCTGATTTCTCTCGGTTCGACTCCGAGCGGCCGTACCACAAAAAGGAAAGAAATGTATTGGAATAACAGAATAGAATTTTCTTCATTGATAGGCCAAACATTAAAATCTATTGACAATCAAGGCAATGAACTTCGGTTTTTCACTGACAACGGAATTGAATATTTAATGTATCATGAACAGGACTGATGCGAGAATGTTACCGTAGAAGATATCTGCGGCGATTTAGATGATTTGATTGGGAATCCAATTTTAAATGCATATGAAAGTACCAATCGAGACAATGGCCACGACTTTGAAAGTCATACTTGGACTTTCTATAACTTATCTACTATCAAAGGATCAGTTACCATTCGTTGGTTGGGCGAGTCTAATGGATATTATTCTGAAGGTGTTGACTTTATAAGAATTGACAATGAAAACGATAACATTTAATCTAAAGTCTGAATACTTTGAGGCGATCAAAGCTGGAACAAAAACAGAGGAATTTCGACTATATACTCCATATTGGATTAAACGACTCTTAAATCGATCTTATGATGAAATAATACTATGTAAGGGATATCCAAAGATAAACGATTCTGAGAGACGTTTAAGGGTTCCTTGGAATGGTTTTGAGATTAGGATGATCCAACATCCGTTATTTGGGGATAAACCAGTGAAAGTATTTGCAATCAAAATTAATTTAAAAAAGACTTGACATAGTTGTTTAATCCTGTATAATGGTCTTTATCAACAACTAATAAAAATGAAATATTTATTACTGGAACCTAAAGTTAAACGAATAGCACCCAATATTGCCTTGATGAAATGGGCCAAATGGTGCGATCTTAATAATCATGAATATGAATATGTCATTGGAGAAGAAGTTGTTGATATAATTCCTGATTATATTTACATGTCGTGTATATTTTCGTTCTATTCAAAAAAATATATACAACACATTCAATATTATAGAAAACAATTCCCCAAAGCGAAATGGGTAATTGGCGGGCCTTTTGTTACTTCGGGATATGATTGGTGGTTAAAAATAAAAGATGAAATATTCGGCAACAGCTTTTTTTTCGAAGATGATTTAATTTTATATAAAGGGATACATCCCGACATATCTAATTTAACTCCCAAATATTCAATCGATCCGAATAATAAATCAATAGTGATGTATTCATCCAGAGGGTGCACCCAAAAATGTAAATATTGTACCGTTCCATTATTGGAAGGCGGGATGAATAGTTTTCCTAGTATTGAAAACTTCCTCAAAGAAGCAATACACGAACTACCGGATGCCAAAAATGTTGTTTTATATGATAATAATTTTACGGCGCATAAATATTTCGATAATATTATTAATGAATTAATCGAATTTGATTTGCCCGTCGATATACATGGACTATATGTCAATGCTATAGATGATCACAAAGCTGAACAATTAGCTAAACTTAAATGGATTGGTCAAAGTGGAGGCACTGCATACACCCGATTTTCATTTGACCAATTGGGATATAGAAAGCATGTGGATACAGCGTTGGGTCTGAGTAAAAAACATAACATTAAAGCTGCTTTCTTTGCATATTTACTTTATAATTTTAAAGATTCGCCACTTGATTACTGGCGGAGGGTCGTTTATAGTCAAGAAATCGTTGATAAACATAATAAAAGTATATCATTATTCCCTCAAAGATACGAGCCATTGGATGCGTTAGAACAATTGAAATTTATTGGGAAAAAATGGACATTGAAATGGAGTCGTCAACGAAACTTGAATTATGATTTGGAATGGGACGACAATCAATTAGTCCGCGGTGTGGGAATGATGTCACAATATATACACGGGTTTTTATGGATGTCACCCAGTCGAAATATATTTAATTGGATTGGTCATTCGTATGAAGAATTTATCAATCGATGTTTGAAACTCACGGAACCTGGTTTTAGAGATAAATTTACTAAAATTCAAAATCGGACAGTTCCAAGTACCAAAACTTTATTGGAAGAAACTAGTGAATTACTTAAAAAAAGTCGATGAAACTCGAATGAAAATTATATCCCAAAAAACTCAATATGAAAAAATTAAAAAATACATAATAGGACTTGACAATTTAAGGGATGCATGTATTTTGGCCAAAGAATATTTAACGCCCGCGACATATGGATGTATTATCAACAGTTGGTTCCGAGCACATTATGACTTTACGGCCGTAAATGCATCTTTACGGATCGGTGATGATTTGGTTTTTAATGAATATAAAACAGAAGTAAAAACTTCAATATCCACAAGTGAAAAATTTAATTATGTTCAATTTCGATTAACTCACGATATCGATTTTTATCTTTTGCCGACATATGACTTAATCAATGATAAAATATATCTGTTTTTGATAAACAAAAAAGATATGATTGAATTAATAAAAAAATATGGATCATATGCGCATGGTAGTAAAAGTGAAAAGGGATTGATTGAAAACAACATCAATAATCAAGACATTGAATTTGCCTTAAGACCAAAACTAAACAGTGAAGTGTGGCAAACTTTATTAAACTATGAAATTACAGAAGAAAAACTCACCGAAAAAAACTTCTGGAAAAGAGAAAAAAAGACTTGACATAGTTGGCCAGACCTGTATAATGGTCTTTATCAACAATACGAAAACATCGAAAACATCGAATCGGAATTATTGATAATTTCCAATTGAAACGGAATGAACGATAAAATTGAACAAGCGATTGACCTTATATCGGATATGACGATAGCTGAATTCGCTACATTGGCGAACGCTATCCGTGAGAAGTTTGATCTGCACTCTACAATCAGCATTGGCGTGAGTCCAGATCAAATCGTTCAATCAAATAGTAATTACGTCGATGTCCATTTGGTTGATTATTACAGAAACAAAAAGATCCCAGCGATCAAAGAAGTTAGATCGTTGATGGATTTGGGATTGAAAGAGGCCAAAGATTTCGTAGATAACATTGGATACGGGCCCACTTTATTGAAAGCTCGGGTCTTACGTCCCGAAGCGGAATCGATTGTTCGTCGATTTGAAGGGATTGGAAAAATTGAATTGAGAGATTGCCGGAGTTAAAAATATTAAAGGATGGAATAAAATGAATGTAATTTTAACAGAAAAAAAGCCAATCAAAAATTGGGCTTCAAATATTGAAGATTCTGCATTACAACAAATTAAAAATGTTGCCAATCTTCCATTTATTCATAGCCATGTTGCTTTAATGCCAGATGCACACACTGGATATGGTTGTCCTATTGGTTCAGTAGTCGCTACTAAGAATATCATAGTGCCAAATTTAATTGGTGTGGACATTGGATGTGGAATGGCTTCATATAACACTGGTTGGAAAGTAGAGAACATTTCTGTTGATCAGTTGAAAGAAATCATGCGTATCGTTCGTCGTGAAGTCCCTGTTGGCATGAAACGACACAAGAAACCAGTAGACTATGGAATGCCCGACACCACAAATAAAAAATATTTACCTGTTGTCGATGCAAATTATATGGCCGCTCGATGTTCAATGGGAACTTTAGGAGGTGGAAACCACTTCATCGAGTTCCAAAAGGATGCCGAGGGCACTGTTTATGTTATGATTCACTCTGGATCTCGAAACTTAGGGAAACAAGTTTGCGATCACTACAATAAAGAGGCCAAAGAGCAAAACGCAATGTGGCACTCTAATGTAGATCCGAAAGCAGATCTGGCTTTTTTACCAGCAGATTCCGATGAAGGTAAATTGTATATTACAGAAATGTTATATGCAGTTGAATTCGCCAAAAAAAACAGGGAAAGAATGATGTTGAAAGTGTTGAAAGT
>JAOZRJ010000059.1:7348-8402 GCA_029931885.1 Candidatus Omnitrophota bacterium
TGAAAGCGATGAACACCGTCCTTGACGGAATCACTGTTGACATCAGTCAAATCTTAGATGTAGCACACAACTACGCTCGCCTTGAGAACCACTTCGGGAAGAACGTTTGGGTACATCGGAAAGGAGCGACTTCAGCGAAAAACGGTGAATTAGGAATTATCCCAGGTTCACAAGGCACCAACTCATACATCGTTCGAGGATTGGGAAACCGAGACTCTTACATGTCATGTTCACATGGAGCTGGAAGGACTATGGGGCGAGGTCAAGCCAAAAGAACTTTGGACTATGAAGACGAATTGGCTAAAATGGCTGGAATCCTACATACCGTAAGGTCAAAAGACCAACTTGATGAATCAGTTGGGTCATACAAAGATATCAAAGAAGTGATGGCTAATCAAGCAGACCTTGTCGATATCGTGACTGAATTGACGCCTTTAGCTTGTATTAAGGGGAATTGAAGACATCACATCGGTAAAGTTCTGAACGTGGGGGTGTGAGAATCCTGTCAGAATTCTTCATTTTTTAATTGACATAGTTGTTTATTCGTGTATAATGGTATTTTCAATGATTATAAATAAACACATGAAAACAAATTTTAAAGGACGTAGCACTGAATTTTTGTGATGTAAACACAAAAAGGAGGTCACATGTCTCGAAGTTACAAAAAGAATCCTTTCTACAAGGATGGTAGTGTTTGGCACAAACGCCAAGCAAACAAAAAAGTAAGAAAATTCAAAGGCGATCTTTCCACTAAAGGAAAAGGTTATCATCGCCTTTACGATCAGTATGATATCTGTGATTGGAAGTCGCGTGAAACGCTTCCCCAAGCGCTTGACAGAGCAAAGGAAATAGCTATTTGGTTGGACGTTGTATTTCCTAACAGCAATCTGAATCACGATTACGACGAAAAGAAAGAGATCCATAACTGGAAGAAATTTCACTACTGGAAATAATATGTGGGGGGTTAGCTCATCTGGCGCAGAGCGCTGCTTTTGCACGGCAGAGGCGAAGGGTTCGAGTCCCTTACCTTCCACCACATATAAATAAAAGAAAC
>JAOZRJ010000264.1 GCA_029931885.1 Candidatus Omnitrophota bacterium
CGAGCAACATTGACAAAATGGGATGAAAATTTTGTCAAGTACGGTACTGTGGGCCTTTTGCCTAACCTTTCCCATATACAAATTGAATCTCAACTTGAAAGACTTATCATACTGATAAAATCTTGTCGGCCGCATGAGCGTGCCAATTATACACTAAAACTCGCGGAAAGCCTTGAAATTAAAGGTGCATCTTTAGATCTTATACGTAGAGTGCAAAGATGCTATGGATTTGGTCACCGGATGGATGAAAAAGATATTTTACATTATCGTGGTCTTCAACATATACTTGCTTCTGTTAAAAAGCAGAAAGATAAAAAATCGTTCATGCATGATGACAAAGATAGAAACAAAACTTTTTTTAACTTTAATCGTGATCATCTTCAGCAACGAGTAGAATTAATGAAGACCCTTTCCTTATGCAATAAAAAACGTCAAATACGTCCAATTCTAAAGGAGTTCGGGATTTCACCTAATCGATTTTATGTTCTTAAGGATCGATATATGACTTATGGAATCTGGGGATTAGTTGATCTTGTTCAAAAAGGGCAAATTGGAGAAAAAATATCCCCGGATGTTGAGCTTCAAATTATTGAAGAGCGGCTAATGGCCCCTTCTCTTTCAACAAGCAAGATGATTAAAAAACTAAAATTGAAATGCTCAAGAGCCAATGTTCAAAAAATTTATAAAAAATGGGGATTATCAAAATTTAAAAAACCAGTATTAATTCGTGGTGTTATTTCTCAACCAATTCCAGAGAAAATGCCAAAAGAAAAATCAATTGAATTTTCTGCTAAAATGCGTTTTCCGGATTTGATAAACACATCTAACTTAAAGGTGAACCATTCTTTTGCAAGTTTGGTAAAACGCTTGGCCTATCACAAAGTTTCTATTTGTAATCCGGGTGCCATTATTATTGCCCCTTTCCTGGATCAGCTTGGCGTGGTTGAATCGCTACGCACATATGGACCAGAATCATTTTTTTCTTCTGATATCACTAACAACATTATTGTTAATGTATTGCGTATCATTGCTGGATTTTCTACCATCAGTAATTATTCCATGAATTCTGATAGATCTGTAGCGATCGCGGCAGGTTTATCGCTAAATCCAAGGAAAAGCCGTTTTTACGATTCCTTTGATAAATTACGCTTTGAGCATTTACAAAAACTTCGAAATGATGCTTCCTGTCGAGCGAAAGAGCTTGGAATTTTTGAAGGCAAAGAAATTGCAGTAGATTATCATTGCGATCAAGTGGATAGCAGGTTTCCAATTGATAAATCTTTGTCAAAATCTCCTGATAAAAATGGCGATGTTGTATATGCTCATCGGCCTCAAATAATTTGGGATAGTATGTCAAATACTATCATTAATATCGCCTACTGCGAAGGTCGATCCAGAGCACCCACCGCTCTTTATAAGTTTTGTGAAGAAAATCTTTTCAAAATTATTGATCCTGACGTTATAACTGAAATTTATGCGGATTCCGAATATACTGGTGAAAAACAACTTGTTTATCTTGCGATACGCTCAAAGGCAGACATTACCATGTGTTTAAAGCAAAATCCTAAGATTAAAAAATGGAAAGAACAGACTATCAAAAATGGACAATGGGAAGATTACGGAGAAGAATATCGCATATCGAGTCAAGACTATACTCTTGCAGAAACAGGGAAGGGATTTCGTTTTATTGTTAAGCAGAATAAGGAGACAGATGAAGTTCGGTGTTTCGGCAGTACGCATATAGATTTTAGTCCTAAAAAAATTCTCAATTCCTATCACATTCGGTGGCCGGTTGAAACCGGAATTAAAGATTTAATTGAAAATTATTTTTTGAATAGGCCAACTGGAACTTCACCAGAAAAGGTTGAATCACATTATTATTGTGTAATGCTGGCGCGATTAACTACAGACTATTTCCGGTCAATTTTATGTGCTCCTCAGTGGCAATCTCCTGAAGATTGGAAATGCGTGTTATCCACTATTCGGACCAGTATTTTCAGTAATCAGAATTGTGAATTAAGCCTTGATGACTCAGGCGATTTTGTAGTAACCTATTTAGATGGTGATCGACAGGGAATAAAGAAAAGGCTTGCAAAAATGTTAGAGCAACGTAAAGATGCAGGATTAAATAAAGTTTCATGGTGGGGAAATCGAGGTGTAAAAATAAAAATTCAAAATCAATATGATTTTCAAAAGTGGCCCTCAAATAACTAATATTAATCGGCCCTGAAATTAAGGTGGAAACGTTTGATT
>JAOZRJ010000060.1:0-3793 GCA_029931885.1 Candidatus Omnitrophota bacterium
AGCAGGAAGAGCCACGCGTTAAGACATCAAAAGAAAAACGATATGACGCAAATCGAGATGGAAAACTTCAGCCGGCAGAAGTAAAAGTGTATCTCAGGCGTACCGTTTCGGATATTGACAAAAGAGGAAATGTGCGATCCGATAAGGGAGTTTTAAAAGAGTATGATAAAAATCGTGATGGAATTATAAACAGAACTGAATCGAAAAAGATCAAAGAAGACGTTTATTAAGTAAATATTTTTTGATAACATATGCCTGCTAAGTGATTCTTAGTAGGCATTTTTTATAGTAAAATATTTCGAAAATATATTTCTATAAATATAAATATGATATAATAATTTCATGAAAAACAAGTTTGTATTTTTACTTGTAGCAATTTTTCTTCTTATTCCTGCTCAAAATTTGCCTGCAAAATCATTTTCCGAAAAAATATCCAAGGATAAAAAAGTATATAAAAAGTATGTTCAGTTTTTTGATGAAATTTATGACACGATGGAGAAAAATTATTATTATTCGGTTCGACGCGATAATTTTAACTTATTTATTAAGAAGTTTGATACAGAGATTTATGAAAAGCTCGAATCAAAATCTAGATTCGACGAATTTGTTGCCATGCGATCCGGCGCCCTTTTAATCGATTTCTTAAAAACAAAAGATGACGTTTTTTCTGCCTTGTTTCCGCCTCCTGCGGTAGAAGATTTTAAAAAAGAGGTTCTTGGAAAAAGAGTTGATCTTGGAATTGAAGGTTCGTTAATTGATTCGGGTTATCTTGTGTCTTTTATTGAGCCCCGTTCTGATGCATTCGAAAATGGTTTAAGAGAAAATGATGTTATTGTTAGGATTGATAAAAATAATATTCGAAAGTTGACTGAAGAAAAAATTAAAGAGTTATTGATTCCACCTATTGATTCAATTGTTAAAATTGAGTATATTCATCCTCCTTCCAAAAAGGAGATTACAATTTCTGTTGTCAGCCGTGAATATTTTAAACAGACAGTTTTCCCGATTACAATTCATGTTCCTAATATTTATTGTCTGCAGATTCAGAAATTTAATCAAAAAACAGCAGAGGATATGTCTCGATATATTGCGATAATCAATTCGCAAGAGATTTCTGGGCTGATATTGGATTTGCGCGGAAATCCGGGAGGGCCTCCATTAGCTGCACGAGAGATCGTATCGTTTTTTCTTGAACCTGAAAAAGAATTTGCATATTTTCAGCGTAAAGGAGACGAACGAAACGTTTTAGATGTTCCAAAGATTCCCGAGCCGTATCGTTATCATGGTCCGATCACAATTTTAGTAGACAAGGAAAGCGGAAGTGCTTCAGAATTATTTTCAGGGGTTATGCAAGAGCAAGGTCGAGCCCTTTTAATAGGCACTCAAACTGCAGGACAAGTTTTCTTAAAAAGCATGTTTGATCTTAAGTATGATGCGATGCTTCTTTTGGTAACGGCACGCGGACATTTTCCGGATGGAAAGGTTTTTAATTTTGATGGGCTTACTCCTCAATTTTATGTAGATGAAAAAGGCGTTGATCTTGTTTATTTTGCTGCCGGATACCTATCGGCAACCTTAGGGAAAAATAAATTATAAGCAGCTAATTTAACCTGTTAACCTGCGAGGGCGACAGGTATCAGGAAACACAATATTATGCTTTTCATTTTCTTCAAATTATTTCTTATGCAGGTTGCAGCTGGTTTTATTGTTATTCTAATTTTAAAGAAAATTCTAGACCACCAGCTTGTTGAACTAGCTATAAAGAAATTCGAAGCTATAAAGCTCCAACCAGAAGATCAAAAGCTTAGCAGTATTTTGATTATTTCGTCCCGTGCAATTTCCGTCGCCGTTCATGAGAGAATTCGTTTAGCAGCCGAGAAGAAATTTAACCGGCCGATATCTCTCGTTGTAAAAATTAATAAGAAAATTAATGGTGGGATGATTATTCAGGTTAATAGTGCGATAGTCGATTATAGCGTTGTCGGACGATTAAAAGAAGGCAGGATTATAAAATAGTGAGTTTATCGAATAAAAAGATTTTAGTTACTGTTCCAGCTTATAATGAAAGTAAAAGCATTGCCGGCGTGGTAGACAATATTCGAAAAAGTGGTGTTGTGTGCGACGTTTTAGTTATTAATGATGGATCAACGGATCAAACAGCACTTGCTTCTTTAAGGATAGGTTCGCTTACGGCATCGCTGCCGTTTAATTTAGGAATTGGAGGGGCAGTTCAAACTGGGTTTCAATACGCCGAGCAAAAAGATTATGATGTCGCAATCCAATTTGATGGCGATGGGCAGCATGACGCACAATTTTTGAGCACTCTGATTGATCCTATTTTGAATGATCAAGCAGACATGGTTATTGGGAGTCGATTTTTGCCGCCGTTTTTAGGTTATCAATCCTCAATAATAAGGCGAGTTGGAATTAATTTCTTCTCTTGGCTCATAAGTTTTTTAACAGGTATAAAAATTACAGATCCAACTTCCGGGTTTCGTGCCTGCAATCGTAAGGTCATTAAAGTTTTTGCTGAAAATTATCCTTTGGATTTTCCAGAACCTGAAGCGATCGTTGTAGCAAAAAAACATAATATTCGCATTGTTGAGGTGCCGGTGTGCATGAAAGAGCGTCTTTTCGGCCGGTCATCAATTAGATATCTAAAAACATTTTATTATATGGTAAAAGTTACATTTGCGATTTTATTACAAATGATTAAAAAAAATTAACAGGGGTAAATAGCATGACTACTAAAATATTGGCTATTTGGTTATCAAGTATTATTTTATTGATTGTAGTCGAGTTTACTCGACGAGAGAAGTTAACATTTAAATATGCCGTCGGATGGCTTTTTTTAGCAGTATTGAGCCTTTTTTTCTCTATTTTTGATCAATTTTTATTTACTTTGTCAAAATGGTTTGGCTTTATTTTGATGAGCAATTTTATTTTTTTTATTTTATTTTGTTTTTTTGTGTTTTTAAGCTTGATCATGACAACTTTTCTTTGCCAGCAAAATTCCCGCAATGATGCGCTTGCGCAAAAAGTCGCATTACTTGAAATGGAATTGAAAAAAATTAAAAAAGAAGGATAAAATATTTAAGCATGCCTAAGCCTTTAGTTTCAATTATTATTCCGGCATACAATGCTCAAAAGACAATTGGCTTAACACTTCAAGCCCTTTTGCAGCAAACCTATGATGGGCCAAAAGAAATTATTGTTGTTGATGATGGTTCGACTGACAGCATAACGGAATTTATCAAATCTTTTAGGGATATTATTTATATTTATCAGGAGAATTCAGGCCCTGCGAGCGCGCGCAATCGTGGTTTTCATGCATCGACAGGGGAAGTCGTTTTTTTTACAGATTCGGACTGTATCCCAAGTTCGGATTGGATTGAAAAAACTATTGCGTGTTTTTCTGACGACTCCATTGGAGTTGTTTGCGGAAGTTACGGTATAGCTAATTCTCAAAGTTTTTTAGCATTTTTTATTTATCAGGAAATTCTTTTTCGTCATCAAAAAATAATGCCGAAGTCTCCTAAGTCTTTCGGTAGCTATAACTTTTGCGTTAAAAGAAAAGTTTTTGAATGTGCTGGCGGATTTAATAGTGATTATCCTTACGCAAGCGGGGAGGACAATGATTTAAGCTATAAAATTATTGAGAAGGGTTTTAAAATACATTTTGAGAAAGATTCTTTAGTCCAACACTTTTTCCCAACAAATCTAATAAAATACCTTAAAGAGCAATCCCTCCACGGGTTTTGGCGTGTAAAGATGTATTATGATCATCCCGAGG
>JAOZRJ010000060.1:3803-8396 GCA_029931885.1 Candidatus Omnitrophota bacterium
GATTATACATTTTGGAAAGATATCGTCGAGCCGCCATTTGTATTTGTCTTAATTCTTAGCCTAATCATGAGCATTGTTTTGCATGGTTTGTTGATCTTTCCCATCGGAATATTTATATTTTTGTTAGGGATAGAGATTTTTTATGGGATATATATTGCTAAGAGATTTGTTAAGGGCCTTATTTTTGGTCTGATTATGCTTCTTCGAGCCTTTGCCAGAAGCATTGGTTTCTTCCGCGGTCTCATCTTTTTCTTCATTCAAAATAGCTTCAAGAAAACACAATAAGTCTTTGCAAAATAAAGCAGTTATGTTAATATAAGTTTATTCAACCTATTACTTATATTAATATTACTTAATATTAAATACATATATACTTATGGCTTACCACACACTACTCGGATTTAAAAAAGAACCCTTTTCTACAAGCCCCGATCCTAAGTTTTTCTATCTTACCAAAGAACACGATATGGCGCTAACTAGTATCTTAATCGAGCTTCGTTTAAGACGCGGACTTACTGTCATTTTGGGCGATATCGGAACAGGAAAAACAACACTTTCCCGAAAGCTTATCCAAGAGCTTAAAGAGCGCGGCAATATGATTTTTCATATGATCCTGAATCCTGATTTTGAAACTGAAGACCAATTTTTAACATCGCTTTTGCGTAATTTTGACGTAGAATTTCCTTCGGATCAAAAGATGGATTCTATTAATATTTTAGAGCTGCGTGATGCTGTTGAGAAATTTTTAATTCAAAAAGCAGAGGAAAGGCAAACTATTATTTTAATCGTAGATGAGGCCCAAAAATTAAATTTAATAACGCTTGAGGTGTTGCGAGTTTTGTTAAATTTTGAAACCAATGAATATAAATTAATTCAGCTTGTCTTACTCGGTCAATTGGAATTGTATTCAAAAATTGTTTCAATGCCAAATTTTATCGACCGCGTAAGTTTTAAATATACGTTGAATCCTTTAGACCGCGAGGAAACCAAGGAGCTTATTAAGTTTCGTATTAAACAAGCGGGCTATGAGGGACATATGCAGTTGTTTAATGATGAGGCTATTAGCGAGATTTATAATTATTCGCGCGGATATCCACGCCACATTACTTTGCTGTGTCACAAAGTTCTTAAAGAGCTTATTTTGCAAAACAAAGAAGTGGTTGATAGGACTATTGTTCTGGATGTTTTAGAAAAAGAACGAAGCATCGGATGGGGTCGAGCAGAATCATTTAGACGGACATCACATAACCTTTAGAAGTACATTAATTAAAATATAATGCCAAAAAAAGAAACAGCAGAACAAAAACTTTTAAGAATTATAGAAGAGGATTCCGGCGAATCTGATTCTTCTCAAACCGCAGCAGCGAAGCCCAGCGATTCTCAAGTTTCTACCACTCAAGAGGTTCAGGATATTGCAGCATCGGTTAAAGGGAGCGGTGTTTCGATGCCTCCAATATTTTCTATGTTTATGGATCAGGCAAAAAATTTGCAATTGATCTTCCCTAGCGGAAAATCATTTGGCCTTAGGGAAGTCAATATGTTGCTGATCGTATTCATTGTTTGCGCGATTGCAATTTTTGGAGTTGTTTATGTTTCGGAAACAAAGAGAATTGCCAATAATTTGAATTTTGTAAAAGATACAGTAACTCAAAGTATTGCCTCTGGCGTTAATATTATGCCGAAGTATGAAGACCTCACGTCATTTTTAAAAGAGGTTTTAACTCGAAATCTTTTTAGGCCCTATGAGAAAAAAGAAAGCGAAGTAGTTGGTGATAATTTCTTGGGATCACAAAAGATAGCGGCAAAGATGTCTGCTCTAAAGCTTGTCGGGATTTCATGGCTTGACACCCCGGATTCGGCATCGGTAATGATTGAAAACGATCAAGGCATGACGTATTTTTTACGCGAGGGAGAAAGTATTAACCAGGTAACGATTCAGAAGATTTATGCGGATCGTGCCATTTTTAAATTTGAAGATCAGGAGATGGAAGTGCGATTATGATCAAAAAGCCAAGAAAAATTAATTATTACATAAGGCTGTTCATGTTTTTATTTTTTATTTTGATGTCCAAGCCTTTAGCCATTTTTGCAGTCGGTCCAGCAGCTCAGCCCGCGGTTATTAATTTTGAAGAAACTCAAGACCCGCTAGAAGAACGTATTACGCGAAAAATTACCTTAGATGTTCGAGATATGAATATTATTGATGTTATTAAATTTTTAGCGATCAAGGGTGATTTTAATGTAATTACAAGCAAGAGCGTAGAAGGACGTGTAACGTTATATTTAAAAAGCGTTTCGATTCAGGACGCACTTGATATTATTTTGATTTCAAATGCACTAGCGTATAAAATTCAAAATGACATTGTTTATGTTATGTCCGAAACAGAATATGAGGCGGCATACGGACGCAAATTTAATGACCTTAGCATTGTCAAAACTATCCATCTTCATTATTCAAAGCCTGGATATGCCCTCTCAACCCTTGAGAGTATTAAAAGCAGTCTTGGCAAGATTGTTATTGATGAAGATACCGGTACCGTTGTTATGATTGATACTCCAGAGACTATTAAACGTATGGAAAAAGCGATTAAAGAAATTGACCAACCTTTAGAAACTAATGTTTATACTTTGCAATATGCCAAAGCTGATGTTTTGGTAGAAAAATTGCGCGCACGCCTTACTGATAATGCTGTTGGCTCGATTACCTCTGATGAACGGTCAAATCAATTAGTTGTTCGCGCTCTTCCCGGAAGGCGTGACGAGATTTTGAAAATAATCAAAGAGCTTGACTCAAAGACAAAAGCAGTTTTGATTGAGGCACAAATTATGCAAGTTACTTTTCGTCCTCAATACGATATGGGGATCGATTGGAATTTGGACTTTTTGGATAGTCCGGATAAAGAGATTCGAAAGTTATCATTTCAAAATGTTTATTTAGATGAAAGCGATTTAACGACTTCTGATGCCTTATTTTCAAAATTTGGTAAAATTGCAGTCGGCAATGTTGGTGCTGGCCATTTTAATGTAAGCCTTCGCGCCCTCAAACAAGTTAGCGATACAAAGATTTTATCCAACCCCAGACTTCTGGTAACAAATAATGAAGAGGCCAAGATACACGTTGGAGATACAATTCCGTATATTATCTCAACAACGTCAGGAACAGGCGACAATGCCGTCACCAGTGAAGATGTGCGTTTTGTTGATGTTGGTTTACAGCTAGCGGTTTCTGCAGTAATTAATGATGATGGCTACGTGACCATGAATTTAAAACCCGAGATTTCTACTGTTGTTTCATATATTACATCGCAGGGTGGAGGCATTCCGCAAATCAATAAGACCGAAGTCGAAACTACTGTGCTAGTTAAAGACGGAACAACGATCATTATGGGCGGTTTAAAAAAGGATGACAAAACTCAAATTAAAAAAGGTTTTCCTTTTTTAATGGATTTACCATTTATTGGAAATATGTTTAGCTTTACGAGTGATGATATTACAAAGACGGAAATTGTTATTTTTATCACTCCTCATATTGTTTCCGGAGAAGAACATATTGAGGACGAAAGGGGAACTATCAAACCGTATAAATCATATTAAAGAGGTTAACCCAAATTTTGCAATAAGAAGAGGAGAACATGAATCAAAAAATTATGCACGTTACAATGCTGGGGCTTTTTAGTTTATTTGTGATAAGTAGTAACATTGTGATTGCTCAACCATCGGAAAGTGAGATTATCGAAACAGAGCTCACAATCGACGATATAGTCGATAGGCCAAAAGCAAAGAATGTTAAGCCAAAGGCCTTGGATCTTTCAACCGATGAGAAGCAGATGATTAGGATCAATCAGAGTCTTAAAAATTTAATTGAAGAAAATCAGCATTATGAAAAAGATAAGGATGTGTCTGAGGTTGAGCTTGAGAGACTAAGAGGCGAGAGAATGATTCAGGATAATCGTCTGCGGGCGCTGGCGCGAGAGAGGGTTGACCTTTTAAAAAAGTCTAAGGAAATTGACAGCATCAAAGAATCTTATGAAAAGCAGATTACAGAGCTTAAGAAAAGAATTAAGCTTAATCAAAAATTAACACCTCAAGAGCAGGAAACACTTAATAGTCTTGAAGGGTTAATTGAAGAAGACGGAGAATTACCAGTAGCGGTGAAAGAGGCAGACGAGTCTGAAGATTTTACGCGTTATCAATCTTCAGTCAATAAAGGCACTGAAGAAGTCGCTCAGGAGATGAGCTTTTTAATTGAAGAAAATCAAATTCTTAAAAAAGACACAATCAAACTGCATTATAATTTAGCAAATTTATTTTTTGAGCAAGGAAAATACGAAATGGCTTCAGCAGAATATAAACGAGTGTTGGATTTGATGCCTCATGATTCCGCAACACATTATAATTTGGCCTTTGTAAATGAAGAATATTTAAATGATTACAAAACCGCGCTTAATCATTATAGGCAATATTTAATTATCGAACCTAGTGCGGATGATATAAACTTTGTAAAAAATCGGATTACTCAACTTAAATTAAAGATTCGAACAAAAATAAATTCGATAATTGATAAGTAATTTTTTATAAATTTTAAATTTTTTT
>JAOZRJ010000061.1 GCA_029931885.1 Candidatus Omnitrophota bacterium
CTAAAAGAAAAGCCGCTATCGAAATCTTTATCTTCCTGCCACGGATAGAAGAAGATGTTATTGATAGCGGCTTGAAAACAATTATATTTACATTGATAACGTTTGGTGCATTAACCTTTTGTGCAAACCACTTTCTTAAAATTGAGATAATATTACGAACAGAAACAAATCTACTATCAGAAAATAACGAAAATATACTATTGATCTCTTTAGAATTCTTAATCACAGAAGAAGAAGCCTTAGGTGTCTTTTTTATTGGCTTAGGAGTCTTTGGAATCTTCGTCTTAAATTGTTCTTTAAACATATCATTCATAAAGACAGCTAAATCTTTAAGTGTCCATCCGACCACTTCCCAAATATTCTTAAGTCCAAAAATTAGTCCTGTTAAATAAGCAACTCCAAGAATAGCTCCTGGAATACTTAATAGAGGAATTCCTACTTTACCAAAAATAGGAATTGCTATATTAGCTAAAGCAAATACAATCAACCCTATCTTAGAACCAAACCATGCGCTAAAACTGAAGCCTTTCAAATGTCCATTTGTCTTAACAAAAACATCTGTAACATTCGTTCCTGCCAAGAAAGCTAACGATGCAAATAAATAAGGTAAGAAAATAATTGGACCTATTGCTGTAGTAGTAAATAAGGTAAATATCCATCCAACAGCTCCAATAATACCAATAACTCCATTAAAAGGAAACGGCTTGTTATATGAATAATTCATTATCATGCCAAGCAATGAGATAATAATACCTGCTGCTATAAATGCCGCAGTTCCTATGTTTAGTGATGTTATTGCCGATACAATTCCTACCCCTAAAATGCTCAATCCAGACCATTTAACAATGTTTCCAAAAACAGAAGATCTATTTACCTTAAAGCTTAATCTCATAACCTCTATGTATCTTCCTTTTCTATCAAGCGCTTTTAAGAAAGCTTCCTTTTTAGTTCTAATAAAGGAATAACATTCATTTGTTGCTGCTATTAATCCTTTCAAGAAGTTAATTATTAAAGAAACAAATAGTGGGAAGCCAAAAACAACATCTCTTAAGGTTAGCACAATCGCAACCCAGAAACTACCGGTCTGTCTTAAGTTGCGTACAAAAGCGTTGCTGTTTATCGCCTGCATTAATGCTGTGCTCATAACAATAAAGAATAATAACGGTCTTAAGAAGGCAAGTCCACTAAACGGAGCAAAATAAGATAAGCTAATCAGCAATACCGTGGAGAAGAATGATGCAAAATACTGCATCCATAAAAGATCATGCGTAAGCTTTTTATCATAACCAATATCGCCATCAAAGAATAATGCCATCTGTCCTCTGTCCATCTTAAAGCGAACACAATTATATGCGTATCTTGTTTCAGTACTTGCTATAGATTCACTCCAAAGAGAAGGTCTGCCCCATTCAAACATCAGCCAATCAATCTGAGTAGATTCAAAATCTTCATCATAAGATTGTGCTGTTAAAAAGGCTGCTGAGTCTTCACCAGGAGGCGAAAGCATTGTATCTCCTGCATAAGGAGTAATAAGCCCTTTACCGTAAAATGTTAATAATCCCCTTCTTGCTCTCTGCACCTCAGAAGACCAAGTTTCCTGTGCAAAACCATATATTTTTGTTGCAGGGAATGCCCATGTGCTTGTTGCCCAAATAGTCATCATAGGATTAACAACCACAAGATGAGGATTACGTCCTACCAAAGAAGACCAAGAAATCTTCCATATGTTCTGACCAGGATAAACTCTAACGTGGGCATCATAATTTGCAGAACGTCCATAAGTTAACCAAAGATTAGTTCCTATTCCTCCATTTTTATTAAATGGTATAACATTATCTTTTACTTTATCGTAGAAAGGTAAATATACATCACTTATATCAGTCTTTATAATAACTTTCGAAATCTGAACTAAGCTCTCCCATTCATTTTGTGTCTTTTGATCCCACTCATTTATTTGCAAAATAACAGCATCAAAATTCTCATCTCTAACCTTTAAGATAGCCTCTGCAATCTCTATAAATGTTTCTGATAGTACATAAAGTTTATTTTCCTCTTCATCTAAGATTCCTCTGCTCTCAAACTCTTCTCTTAACAATTTTGCCAAAATGCTATCACCGTTTAAAATATTCTCTAGGCTAACCATTCTAAATCCATTCTCAGTTCTTACTGCGTGCTTACCCCATAGAGTTGCTTCTTGGAAGAGTTGCTTAACCTTAAGCTTAACTACCTCTTTATATCCTAGGTATTTCTTTAAAAATACATCAGCTAATCTTGCATCTTTAAGCCTGTTTGCATCATCGTTGTAAGCTTCTTCTAAAGATATATAAACCTTTGATATTTCGCTAACTGCCTTGTGATATTCCCATTCACCAAATTCATAAGCGGCGTAAAGATGATATTCAATTAAATCCAATCCTTCAGATTCAACAACAGAATAATTTGAAGGACGTAGCTCATTAAGAAAGTTTTCAATAATTCCAACTACAATTGCTTTTTGTTTTGATATAAGAGAATCCCATTTATTTACAAGAATATAGTTAAAATCTGTATACTCATCAACATCTCTTAATGTATCAGCAATATCTTTATATTCATTTCCTAGTGATTCTATCTCTTCTAATGCATTATTCCACTCAGGCTTATGTGTTCTTGCCATATAACCTAAGAGAGATGTTTTTGTCTTACCGCCTGTTTTCGGCTTATCGTTAAATGTGCCATATTGGGCTGAATTCTCCCATGCATGAGTAAAAAGCTCACCTGCTGTTTGAACATGAGTTGAGTGTGATTGTAAAGAAGCAAACGAATCAACTAATGGTTTATTCTGACTTAAAGTAAAGAAGGTATTGTATATAAGCTTTTGACCTTTTTGAGATTTAAGATGAACAAACTTTCCACTTTTCTCACCGCGTACAGCCTTAAGCCATAGATCCTTTTCGCGATCACTCATTAATTGCTTTCTTCTCATGTAGTAAATTAATCTCTCGAAATATTCACTAACGCTTTCTCCTGTAGGAGTTAATACTTTATACTTTTCTTCAACGTGTTTCATTTCTTTAAACCATCTCTTGTAAAAACGTGCACCAATAGGGCTAAATCTCAATAATGATTTCCATCCAAGCAATGATCTAAGAGAGTCACTCCAAACACTTTTGGTTAATCTTACATAACTAAGAATAGATACTGCAAAATGATAAATAGATACAAATGTAGGAACAAGAATAAAGAAGTATAGCCCTATCGTTATCCAAAAACCAGAACTTGCAAGATTAATCATAGCAGCTGATCCGAAAAGGAAGTGAGGCAAAACTCCACCCAAATACACTGAAGCCGCTAAGTATATGCTTGTCCAGAAAAGCCTTTCTGATGATCTGCTTACTTTTCCGAAAAGAAGAGGTGGTAATCCTAAAGATAAATAAGCAATTGTAACGCCTATTGCTAAATGTGGAGTCATAGCAATTACAGCTATACCAGCTCCAGCGCCACTCAACATTATTATTCTAGCAAGCGTTCTTACTAAAGGACTCTTGATTGCCCAATAATTCTTAAGGCTCAAAATAGGACCAAAGTAACGCATTATATACATATGAGCTAACCCTCTCCAATTTTCTGTCATTTTGTCAAGCTTTGTTGCTATAGGATGTCTCTTACTTGTATATTTAAGAGTAGTATCTTTTAAAGGTTTAATAAACGGTAAAATAGTTCCTCTAATAAGGTCAAACAATTCTTTAATAGTAGCCTTATCTATATTTAACTTTTTATATTCTTCAAAATATCTATTCACCACTTCAATTACTGCTTGATACCGTTCATCAAACGTTACGCCTGACAACATCTCTCCTTTATCTTTAGCGTTAGTAAAGACTTCTTCTACTAATTGTTCATATTCTGTAAATCCTTTCTCTCCTTGTTCATTAATGCAAGAGAATAAATCATAAAAATCTAAATCAGAGAAAATAGAGATCAATCTCATGTTCTCAGGTTGCTGATCAATAGGTTCGGTAATGTGTTTTAAAATACCCCATCTTCTTCCTCCATCTACATACATAAATGTCATCTGGAAAATAATTGTGTAGAAATCAATAGGCATTTTAATACGATTCATAACGTCTTTTGAGGCAACTCCTTCATCTATCATCCTTACGGCATTTCTAACGACAAATATAGCAAATGGGAAAATATCTGCAATCGCACCCATAGAGTAACCATTTGTCTGAGATGGATTCATCTGAACTATTTTAAGCAATGCAATCTCTCTTAAAGTAGTTGCTTCCATTATTCTTGTCATTGGATATACTTTATGTTCAAAATTTTTATTTTTTCCTTTTCCAGGAAGTGTTCCTGGATTTATCATAAGATGACGAAGGACCTCGGCAACAACACCATCAAAAACTTCATCTAAATCTTCATCTCTTACGACATTACTTAACTCAAAACCACCGTATGTAAGATTATAAACTTCATCGAACGCCGGCCTAATGACCTCATTTTTAATTAGAAGCATTACTGCTTTATTAAACGAATCAAAATTGCCATCACTGATAAAGTTATGAATGATCTCTGCGCTGTTATTTCCAAAATAATTTATATTAAGTAAGCGTTGTAAGATTATTGCCTCTGGTGTCGGCAATAAACTCGTTACATGATCTTGCCAATTAGCATTATTATTTTTAATATCTTCTAATGCTCTGTTTTGTGCTAAAGAAATAAGTTCTTTTTTCATATGATCCCAGAATAAGCTTCCCCTGTATTCACTAGACAATCTATCTTTAGCCTCATCAAAATCTTCCTCTAAAATCAATCCTCGCTCAAGTAAAGACTTAATAACTATTATTTGAGGATATTGTCCATTACCCTGAAACTCATCAATAGAAGGAGCCTTCAGTAATCTTCTTGGATCAATATTTTCTTCGCTAAATTCAATCTTTCCTTGTTCAAAAGCTTCAAGAATCACGCTGATTTCTTCTCCTGAGAACATCTTAGACATCTCAAGATAGCTAGTTAAATATCCTTTTCTTTTCTCTAAAGTCTTTAAATTCTTTGCTAAAACAAACGGTCCTGCAACTTCTCTTAATATCACAAGCTTCATTGCTAAGGCCTCGCTAGCAGAAGAAGCTGTTTTTCTTTTGTTTCTCAAGGCCTTTTTAAGGGCATCAATTTTCATTGTATTTGCATTTTTCTTCTTTCCTAATCTCTTAATAGAATAATATGTTGGAACAGAAAGAAGTGCTGCAGCAAATATTGCAAAAAGAGACCATACATTAAATAAAAGAGGCCATACGCCATTAATAGTTCCCTTAGGGAAATGCAAGAAGCTTCTTGCCTCATCTACAAAAATACGATTTTTAACCTCATCAGATATATATCCATTAGTAATTAAAATCTCTTGTCCTTCGCTGATTATAGTATTGAATAATTTTTCAATATCAATGCCTTCTTTAAGATAACCTGGTCCATTAAGCTTTCCGTAAACTTCTCTGCCAGGAGTAGAATTAAAGAATTTATTGAATAAATTACTTAAATCATATGGATTTCTATGAATATATGTTCCTTCTATCATTGCCCATAAAACATTATTTCTAATGATTCTATGAGAAGGAACAGTAAACGATGCAGAAGATTTTATATCCTCAAAGAATAACATATTATTATTGCCATTCTCGTCAAGAGCATATATCTTAAATTCGCTATAATAATATTCATCATAGCCATCAATTAAATCGCTATATTTTATATCCTCATAAATATTTCTCTGTCCTTTTATTCCAGGAACTCGCGTAATATCTAAAGGAATACCATCTCTTGTGTAAAGCTTCCATCCCTCAATCAAATAATGCTCCCAAACTACTCCAGTTTGATAATTGTATCCGATATAAATTGGCTTGTTGATATATTCAATACCGCCTCTAAATTCATATACTGATTGATAAACATATTGATGTAAAACCGCACTTCTCTCATGATATTGTGTTCTTCGAACGATTCTATTTTGTATCGGTTCGGCAACAACTTCACCTGCAGGAACGCCAAATGGAATCTCTGCATTATTACTATCAAAGAGAATAAACCTTAATGATCCCTTATCAAATCGAGCATAATCTCTATTAAGAGGGTCATCGTTTCTTAAATAACGAGTTAAGTTTGTAATCTGATTATTCTCATCGCCATTGACAAGAAGTCTTTCATCAATCTTCGTTAATGACATCGTGCTATTAACAACAACCCCTTGTTCTGCAAGCGCCAACGTAACTTTTTTAAATCCGTAAGAATCAATTACTTCTAAAGGTGTAATCTCTTCATCAACAGTAAGAAGCTTAAACGCCAACCCTAAATATCCAAATCTATATCCTTCAAATGAATCTGCATCTCTCCACTTTGTATTTACGATAGTATCAGGTCCATGATCACTTGACACAAAAACCAAAATTCTCGCCCATGGATCTTCTTTTATTCGATAATTAAATTTAGTTCCATCATTAGTAATTTGAATTCTTTCTTTTAGAATATGGAATCCACCTTCTATTTCAAGATTCTCAACAAGGCTTCTTAAGGCAGCAATAAATTTTTCATAAGCTAAATCTCTTAATGCTGGAGAAATATCTAAATCTTCAAAAATACTGTCTGCGCCGCTAATTAAATTATCATCCATTGTTAAAGCGAACTCTTGCGTATAAAAAGATTGCAAATGAAGGTCTTCAACTCTGTAAATATTACCGTCTTTAATTCCTTTATATCCTTTTATCTCTGGAACATTATCACCAATATAAATATCTTTCTCAATAGTTTGGATGAAGAACACTCCTTGATCAAGTGAAGTAATTGTTGCTCTTTCAATGCCTTCTTCATCAATAGCTCGAGAAATATCCAAAATGCCTTTAGAGGTTAATTCATCAGTAATTACCCATTGTGAATAACCATTTAATTGATCGTTAGTTGTAACAGCATATCTATAAAGGCCTAAATCTGTTCGAAGGCTGTATTCTTTATCAAAATAGTAAATACTTTTTACTTGTTCTTCTCCTGCATATCCTCTTTCTCTCATGACTGAAGCGCTAAAGACGTCTTCCGCTACATTCCCAAAATTAACAGCCATAAGACCTTCAACTTCATTTCCATTTACGATTTGCGGCTTAAGGTAAATTTGTGCAACAGTTTTTCCTAAGAACATATAGCCTGGCTCAATCTCTGTAGAAACAATTTCACGATATGTTCTTCCTGCATTTGTATCTTCTATTGTTATAAGGCTTGTATTCTCTCCATTAAATACAATTCTCTCAGCGCTTACTTTATAGCCTGTATATTCTTTTTTGACTTTATCAATTCTAAGATTATTATCTCTTAAATCTTGAATGCTTATTTCGTAAAGTTTTCCCTTAATCGGCATAACTATACTGTTGTTTCTAACTCTAAACGCTTCGCTTCTAACAACTTTCCCACCAGAAACTATTTGTAACTGAGCCTCTTTATCTGTATATATAAAGGTTTTATTTTCAGAAATGATCATTCCTTGTATTCGATCTAAGAACCTAGTATAATCTTGAGGCGTTGTGTATTTCCAGCCATCTGAGATGTTGTTATCACCTACAATTGAGAAAATAAGTTTTCCGTATGCTCTGTTGCTGAATATTTGGTCCTCAAGAACGATTCCATATGCATCACCAAGTTTAATTCTATGGCTTTGGTTAAGGCTTTCATCTAAGACTATCGCCTTGTCTAGCCCTGCGGCAAACCCTCTATAAGCATTTGTATCTCCGGATGTATTAAAAATAAATCTTCTATAAGCTTCATTCTCAAAATTCTGATCATCAACATCAATTCCATAAACTCTTGCAACATCTTGTCTGCGGGTTTTAAGCTCAGTATCTAACGCAATCGCCCTATCTAATCCGTTGACGAAATTCTGAGCTGTTGTATATTTCCATCCATCTTCTTTATTCTCTCCGAATACTGTACTTAATATAAACTTCTTATACTCTTCATTCTCAAAATTCTGATCATCAGCATCAATTCCATAAACTTTTGCAACATCTTGTCTACGGGTTGCAAACTCAGCATCTAACGCATAAGCTTTATCTAATGCGTTTGCGAAGCTATCTGCTCCTTGATACTTCCAGTTGTCTTTTTCATTCTCGCCAAAGACTATGTTGAAAATGAATTCCTGATAATTTTCATTCTCATCAACATCAATTCCAAAAACTCTTGCAACTGCTTCTTGTCGAG
>JAOZRJ010000002.1 GCA_029931885.1 Candidatus Omnitrophota bacterium
CCACCCATATAACACTTCTTTATTTTCATCTTTAAGCTTCCTGATAAAGAATATTTGGATAACAATAACAGGCTCCTGGATTCATGCAGGAATATTTGGAATATTTCTTTCCTCTATAATCAAAATTCTTTTACATAAACCAAAGACTCAAGAAGAAAAACTTTTTAAGAAAAATGTTCTTCTGGCAGCAGGAACTATTCTTCTTCTTACCATTTTTATGCTTCACGAGTTTCTCCCAAGCGGAGTTTCATATAGGCTGTTCTGGGCTAAACCTTTTCAAATATTCTTTATTTTTATAATAATTGGACATGGAATGCACACTTTTAATAAAAAAATCCGATGGCTATTTTGCTTCATGCTTTTAGCTATCCTCACTATCTCCAGTTACCAGCAACATAAAATTATTAACTATTTTAAGAATCCTTATCAACAGCTTAAAATCAATAAAACAAATATCTACTTAACTAATTCACCAAGTTGGTTTCTTACGGTTTATAGAACAACGAAATATTTAAATGATCATTTAACGAAGGACGAAACATTCTTTGCATTGCCCTATGATGCTCTTTATTATTTCTTAACGGATAAAAAAAGCCCTACACGGCAACTCATCTTTTTTGACCATATTAATATTCCTCACGAACAAGAACTAAAAATCATTTCAGAGCTGAAAAAAAATAATACTAATTATATTGTGCTTTCTAGCCGCTGCGACGCCAAAGAACATGGACTTGGAACGTTTGGAAAAACATACTGCCCTTTAATCGCCGCATATATTATTAAAAACTTTGAAGTTGTTCAGACTATTGGTGATTGGTCAAATGAACCCGGATGGGCATGGAACCATGGAACAAAAATATTTAAAAGGATCAGAAAATAATCTAATGAAATCATTTCTTGACTTTCTTCTTCGAAAACAAAAACTTATTTTCTTGGTGCTAACAATCATATGCGCCGTCATTATTGTTTATCCAACACATAATTTTCAAGCCCCTCTTGCCCAAGGTGACCACGGAAAAGATCTTTATGTCTTTCAGCAAACCATGGAAGGAAAAATTCCTTATCAAGACTATTGGTGGAATTACGGTCCTTTGATGCCATATTTTTATGGATTAATTTTTAAAATTTTTGGATTGGGCATCCAAAATATCCTTATGGCGCAAGCCTTTTTAAAAGTATGTGCGGCTTTATTTTTTTATTTAGCTCTTCAAAAATTTTTTTCACCTATTTTTGCTTTTGCCGGAGCAGCCTGGTTCTGTAATTTTCAAACCCCTTTTAACTATACTTACAACCACTCTGGCGGCATCACAATACTTGTTCTCTTGGCTTATGCCCTATTTTCTTATATTAATAATCCTAAAATTTCTACGCGGCGGTTTGCATTTTTTATAACAATTATTCTCTCTTTCATAAAGATTAATTTTGGTTTATTCAGTCTTCTAATCGTCGCAATTACTTTTCCTGTAATTGATGCTTTAAAGCCATCCAAGCCAGTCAATAAACATTCTTACTTCTTGGAATTCTTTGTTTCACTATTACTTATCTTATCCATTTACTGGCTTTTTATAAAAGGGTTGCCGCTTTACGCCCTGCGTCAATGTTTTCCGTTCCTCCCTGCTGATCGTTCATATCCTGATATCAATATATTCTCACCTATACAACTTTTGGCAAAAATAACCTGGACAACAATACGAGCTTCTTGTTTTCACCTCGGGCTTGCTGCTGTTTTTCTCTTTTCTAGTTTTCGTCTCATCTTTCAAAAACCTCTGAATAAAGAAGAAAAAACTCTTAAAAAGAATGTCTTTCTAGCAACAGGAATTACTTTTATCTTTTTTGTTTGCATGCTACATGAATTCATACCTGTTGGAATACCCCAAAGGCTTCCCTGGGCCAAACCTTTCCAAGTTCTTTTTGTTTTTCTGATAATCGGGTTAGGAATGCGTGAATTAAACAAAGTAATACGATGGATGTTTTGCATAGGGCTTCTAATAATTGTCCTAAGCCAAAGCTTGCATCGAATCTACGCTGTCGATTACATCTTTAAGAATCCTCTGCATAATTTTAAAATCAATCAAACGGATATTTATATAACGAATCCTCCGGATTGGTTTTTTACAATTCATCGAACAACAGAATTCTTAAACAATACATTAAAAGAAAATGAAACATTTTTCGCATTGCCTTATGATGCTCTTTATTATTTTCTAACTAATAAAGAAAGCCCAACAAGACAACTCAATTTCTTCAAGCATGCAAATATTTCTAGAAAACAAGAAATAAAAATCATTGGCGAACTTGAAAAGAAAAACATTCAATATGTTCTGCTGTCAAGTCGATGCGACTCCTCTTATGATCCTGTTCTTGGAACACTCGGAAAAACATCTTGCCCTTTGATTGCAACATATATTATTGAAAACTTCGAAGTTATTCAGACAATTGGAAGCTGGTCAGGAGAACCTGGGTGGGCATGGAATCATGGAACAAAAATATTAAAAAGAATTAAATAATACGATAAATTATATTAAAGGCCGTTTATTCAAAAAAAAATAAACGGCCTTTAATATATGGCGGACCCGACGAGATTTGAACTCGCGATCTTCAGATCGACAATCTGACATGTTAACCAAGCTACACCACGGATCCAAAAAACTCTTTACAACTCTATCAAAATTATGGTGGGCAATGGAGGACTCGAACCCCCGACCCTCTGAATGTAAGTCAGATGCTCTAACCAACTGAGCTAATCGCCCGATTATTGACCAATAAGAGCGCTATATTACAATAAAAATAAATCTATGTCAACTGCTACTTGACGCCTTAAAAAGCATCATCACAATTAATAACTAACCAACGATTTTCCCTGCGCCCATCATGATAAAAACCATAACAAACAACGCAACCGTCTCAATGACGCCAAGAACGATCAAATAATTTCCAAACCCTTTTCCTGTCTCAGCCATAGCATCTGCAGCTGCAGCTCCTGCTTTTCCCTGCATCCAGGCAGACATTCCCATGGCAATACCAGCTAAAATACCGGCAGACCAAAGATAATGACCTTTACCAATAACCCCAACAATATAATTCATAACAATCATTCCATAAATTGTCTGAGAAAGCGGTGCGCCAACAAAAACCGTTAAAATAAAAGGCGCGGCCTTACTTTGCGCAAAGCATTTTTTCCAAGCCCCAACAGCAGCCATGCCAGCAGCGCCTGTACCTAAAGCAGACCCAACAGCTGCTAAAGCCAGCGCAGCTGAAGCTCCTAAATCCTGAAACTGCATTAAAACACTATTTTCCATATTTTTCTCCTTGTTTATTCGTTTATATCATTTATTTTACGAAATGGATTGTACGTAACCCCTGACCA
Source organism: Candidatus Omnitrophota bacterium (assembly GCA_029931885.1). The sequence continues at coordinate 3,368 of JAOZRJ010000002.1, forward strand.
TTCCATATTTAAATGACTCGAAAACTCTAAAACATTTAAACGTATGCCATGAACCAAAATCGCCATAGCTCCTAAAGCAATATTTAAAAGATGTCCAAAAAGCAAAATCATAGCTGCCGCAATCCCGGCAAAAACACTTTGAAAACCAATTCCCATCGCCATCTGATTAAACGCATCAGCAACAGCAACCGAAGCCAAACCGACAGCAAAAAGACGAATATACGAAACAATATCCGTAAACATATTAACAATACTTCCAACCAGTCCGCCTAATCCAGCTCCTATCATTTTCAAAATATTCTTACTCGGACTACTAAAAAAGATAACAAAAAATGCTCCGCTACCAAAAATAATTGGAGCAAAGCTCGGCAATGGATTTCCTAATATCAACATCTTAGCTACAAAAAACATTCCCCATAGAATGGAGATCCATCCCAACTCAGATAAAACAGATAATGACGGCATCCTTAATATGCCTCTCCAGATATGAGCTATACTCAAATGAATTGTTCCAATTAAAAAACAAAGCATTTGCATATTACGAACATCATTGAGCCAAGGCACGAGGGGCTGAACAACACCTTTAATCCAAGCCTGTCCAAAAATTGTTCCTGTAAAAAGCCCCCAAACAATAGTGCAGACACTAAAAACATACATTAAAAATAAAAAATTCTTATTCTTTGTATTCTTATTAAGCTTTATGTGAGCGAATAAGGTCGTCAAAAAGAAAATAAATCCATAACCGGCATCTCCGATAAGCATTCCGAAAAAGATTGATAAAAATAGCAAGAAAAAGATACTGATATCAGACTCTTTATATCCAGGCAGAATATTCATCATAGAAAAAACAGGCTTAATGATTTCAATCCATTTAGGATTGCGTAAAAGCGTCGGCACGTTATCAGCGTCTGAAGGTTCTTCAATAATAAGCCCCCATTGTTCTTTTACTGAAATACGTTCTATCTGATGGCATGTTTCTTTTGGGCAAAATCCCGTCAAGTAGGAAAGCTCTTCCTGGTCTCCTATACCCGCAAGCGCTTCTTGCAAACGAAGATCTGCTTGCTTCTCTAATAAAATATGTTCAAAACCATTCAAGCACGATCCGTATCCTTTTAATTCATTTTTAATGTTCTGAATTTTCTGACTTGCCTGCTCTTGAGACTTTCTCATTTCATTTAAGCTCACAGCCGGAAAATGAATTTCTTGAAAATCAAATGACTTTTTTTCTTTGCAAATAACGAGACATCGTGCAACCCCATCTTTAATAAAAACTTCTTCGCAAATAACATCCTCTGGTAAACTATTCAATGCTTTAACTGGTATTTTAAAAAATTTCGCACAAAGACCTTGATTTAACAAATCTTCTAAATCTTTCGGATTAAAATTACCCCAAGGCTCCCAATTGTTAATTAAAGAATGACGTTTGGCCATATCATCTTCTAACTGACGTATTTCGTGAAGGCAATCTGAAATCCTTTCAATCATTTTATAACAGCCCGCTCCTTGAGAAATATCAACAGGCTTTTGACTTTTCAAAAATTCAATAACATCACGAAGATTACGAATCTCTTCTTTTATGTGCGCAACACTCTCGCCCTCAGGAGGATTCTCGTGCTGAACATGAACAACGCCAACGTCGCGCAAGCGCAACAACGTTTCTTCAGCATCCTTTTTTTGCGTCAAAATACATATCTTTTTCATCGGAACTATCATACACTCATCTCCACTAAGACCGCTTTCTCAATTTTCTTTTTTGCGACCTTGCTAACACCTACGGCGTTTGTCTGCTGATCTCCTAGATAAATTCTAATCTTTCGAATATTCTCAGTGCATTCAGGGATTTTAACTTTTTCGAACAAATTAACACGTTGCGTTGTCGTCATTAACTCTTTTTGTAAGATCAAAATTTGCTTCTTAATGATCTCCATCTCAATCATAAAAGAAGCAAACCTTTTTACTATTTCAATAGCATCATCAACCCAAAGCGGCGTAAGATACAAATCATAATCACCCTTTTTAAAATCTACCTTTTCAAAAACAGGAATATCAGCTCCGGCGATATTATAACTTTTTATGAAAACTTCTTGAGGAAGAATCCATTTACTTAAATCAATATTTTCTTCCACAAAAAGCCCTACCCAGGATGCAATATTTTTCTGAATAGAATCTAATACTTTTTGTTTTTCGTTTAAAATTTTATGAATTTCAAAAATTTTAATTTGAAGCTGCTGCTTTTTAAGCTGCAACGTCGGAAGATAATGCGAAAACTGCTCTAAGCTATCTCTCTGATGCTTTAATTCGCTTTTTGTTAATTTGATTTTCGGCATATTATTATTTCTTAGGCCAATATTTCTCAATTAAAGAATCTTTGATTCCTGTTTCTGCTGGCTCAAAAATGCTCGATAGAATTTCCCATCCTAAATCTAAAGCTTTTTCCAAGGGGATATTAACAGACAGATCCATTAATTCTTTTTCAAACCGCTCTCCATATTTTAAAAGCTTTGTATCCCAAGCGCTCATCTGAAATCCCATGGATTTCTTTTCTAAGGTCTCTTTATAATCTGCATAAAACTGAATCATGCGATCCATAATCGCTCGATGATCGTCACGCGTATCTCCATTAACTTGCTGCTTTAAACGGCTTAAAGATCCAAAAGGCTCAATGCGTCCATTCTTTAAATAAAACTGCCCTTCCGTAATGTATCCTGTATTATCAGGAACAGGATGAGTGACATCGTCGCCAGGCATCGTTGTAACAGCCAAAATCGTAATTGATCCTGCATTATCAAAATCAACTGCTTTTTCATAGCGCTTGGCTAATTGACTATAAAGGTCACCCGGATACCCTCTATTCGAAGGAATTTGCTCCATAGTAATCGCTATCTCTTTTAACGCATCAGAAAAATTTGTCATATCTGATAAAAGAACTAAGATACGTTTCCCTTGAAGCGCAAATTGTTCAGCCACAGCTAAGCACAGATCTGGAACCAAAAGACATTCAACCGTTGGATCAGATGCGGTATGAACAAATAATATGGATTTTGAAAGAGCGCCATGCTTTTCAAATGTATCTCTAAAAAATAAATAATCGTCATATTTTAATCCCATGCCGCCTAAAACAATCATATCTACTTCTGCTTGCATAGCAATTCTTGCCAAAAGTTTATTATAAGGTTCTCCGGCAACAGAAAAAATAGGAAGTTTTTGAGATTCAACCAAAGAATTAAAAACATCAATCATTGGAATTCCCGTGCGAATCATATTCTTAGGAATAATTCGCTTTGCAGGATTAACAGATGGACCTCCAATTGAAATCATATTCTCAGTCAAGGCTGGTCCGTTGTCTCTAGGCTCACCACTTCCCGAAAAAATACGGCCTAAAAGATTATCCGAGCATGAAACCTCCATTGGATGTTTTAAGAATCGAACCTTATCATTTGTTGAAATCCCCCGGCTTCCAGATAAAACTTGCAGAGAAACCCTATCGCCTTCTAAGCGAATAACCTGAGCCATAGAAGTTCCATTTTTCGTTTCCACCTGAGCAAGTTCATTATATCCTACGTTTTTTGCCTCCACCGTAATAACGTCTCCGGCAATCTGAATAATCTCATTGTAAACTCTATCCATTTTGTTCCACCTTTTTGATATCTATTTGGCCTAAGATGTCTTTTTCAATTTTCTTAAATTCATCTGAATCAAATTCTTTTGTATTCCAATTAATAAACTTTTGTCTTAAATCTAAAAAGAATTTTCGCGCTGTATCTTTGCTATCAAACGTAAAATCTTTATCAATAATTTGGATGATTAAATCAAAAACAAATTCTTGACGATCCGCAGTAGTTGCTTCATCAATTTTATCAAAAGCGTTTTGCTGCAAATAAACAGAATCAAAAAATTCTCCTTTTAAGTAATCCACAAAATCACTAAGAGTTGTTCCTTCCTCACCGATAACCTTCATCATCTGATCAATTTGATCGCTTTTTCTTAAGATTTGAGCTCCCTTTTGTGCCTTCTCAGCATCAATAAAGCTCTGATATTTACTCCAACTTTGTAAAGGATCAATCGCCGGATATTTTCTTGCATTAGCACGATCTCGCGAAAGCCCGTGAAAAGCTCCGACAACTTTCAATGTCGACTGAGTTACCGGCTCTTCAAAGTTTCCTCCAGCAGGACTGACCGCTCCGCCGATCGTTACAGATCCTGTCTTTCCGTCCCGAAGCTCAACGATACCAGCGCGCTCGTAAAACGATGCAATGCGTGTTTCAAGATACGCCGGAAAAGCTTCTTCTCCCGGAATCTCTTCAAGTCGCCCTGACATCTCACGCATAGCTTGCGCCCAACGCGATGTCGAGTCAGCAAGCAACAAAACATTCAATCCCATCTGTCGATAATATTCCGCGATCGTTACCGCAGTATAAACGCTTGATTCTCGCGCCGCAACAGGCATAGAGCTCGTATTGCAAATAATAACCGTTCGATCCATTAAAGTTTTCTTAGTTCGTGGATCAATTAATTTAGGAAATGTTTTTAATACTTCAACAACTTCTCCGGCACGCTCGCCACATGCCGCAACAATAACAATATCCACCTCTGCATGACGACTCAAAAGATGCTGTAAAACAGTTTTTCCCGCCCCAAAAGGCCCAGGAGTACAAAATGTCCCTCCGACAGCAACCGGAACCAGCGTATCAATAATACGAATCTTGGAAACCAATGGCTTTGTGGGTTTAATTTTCTTAACATACGCCTCAATAGGTATCTTGACAGGCCATACAATTTTCATTGTAATCTTATGAATCTTTGCATTTTCATCTTTCAATTTTGCAATGCAGTCTGAAACTTTATATTCACCCTCTGAAAAGATTTCTACGACTTCAAGCTCTCCTTTTAGACGGAACGGAACCATAATAGCGTGTTCAAAAACTTTTTCCTGAACAAATCCAATCTTTACTCCTGAACGAACTTTATCGCCCTTTTTTACTACAGCATTAAATTCCCATTTTTGTTTTTCGTCTAATGCGTTTAAATAAACACCCCTCTTTAGAAAAAACCCATGCTCTTTAGCTAAACGCGGCAATGGATTTTGCAACCCATCAAAAACTTGACCCAATAAACCAGGCCCTAATTCAACGCTTAAAAGCTCCCCTGAAAATTCAACTTTGTCACCGACTTTGACGTCATGTGTGTCCTCAAAAACTTGAAGCTCTGCTCTTTTTCCACGAACACGAATAACCTCTGACTTCAAATGATCCTCTCCCTGCAAAACATACGCTACTTCGTTTTGCATAACGCTAGTTTCAAACTCAACAGAAACCATGTTTCCGTTGACTCCGATAACGCATCCTTTTCTTAAAAAATCTGACATAGATTCTCCTTACAATAATAAAATTTAAGCATTTACTTTTTGCAACACCTGCTCTGTGTATTGACTAAAGAACTCCTGCCCTTTAGAAGAATTAATCTTTTGATATCGTTTCAAAATTTGAAGATGAAGGCCGTAAACAATCAATGCCTCCACATTAAAAATATGTCTTTGCGTAAGTTCACTAAGTTTTTGCCATCTAAAACGGTCTAATATCTTCTCGGCTTCCAAAGGATTCTCTGCTTTCTGCACGCGGTGAACAACGTCCAGCGAAGCCGGATCAACATATCGATCTCCACGAATATAATCTGAAGAATTTCTTCCTATTTTTTTAGCTCGAACGCGCACGATTTCATTACGAAATCTACGATTAATTCTAGCCCAACGGTTTAAAACAGGATTTAAAGTAGTTGGCTCGTCATAGCTGAGTGTTGCTTTTTCTAAAATTTGATAATCGCTTTCGGTCAGTTGGTCTTTGCATTTGGATAGGAAATCTTGATAAGAAAAATTGACAGTCTTGTCAAAATCCAACATAGGTAAACTGGCTATTAAATAATAATACGTACCGCCCATATTTTTATTTTGTGATATCTTTTAACAATTCAGAAACTTGTGGATTTAAATATATGCTCAAATATTCTGTTAAGCTCTTGTCTGTAAATTCAAAAGAAGATTTTCCTTTGTCAAAACTAACTGTAAATCCTGCCCCAATACCCTCGGATGCCTTAATTTCAATCTTCTTTTTCACCTCTGCTTGCAGCTTTGCCATTATACCTTTTGAAACAACATCAAAATCTTTCTTGTTTAAGCTAACTTCTATCTTCGTACCAGATGCTGAAGCAATAGAATCTTTGGCGATTGACTTAATAACTTGTGCCATAGCTTCTGGAGTTAACGACTGTTTAATTTCCTGAGAAATAATTTTCTGTAAAATATCTTGAATTTGTGCCCGAAGATCAAGAAGCACATCGCGCGCAGAATGGATCACGGATGTTTTTCCGCCTTGCTCCATTCTTTCAACTTCTTTCTTCGCTTTCTCTAAAATAGCCGCAGCTTGTTTTTCTGCCTTCTGAATTATTTCTTCGGCCTGTTTTTTTGTCTGAGATTCAATCTCTAAACTTTTTTGTTCAGCGGCCTGAAAACCTTCCTGCTTAATTTTATCAATCAACTCTTGAACTTGTCTTGCCATGGCTTTCTCCTAAATAGTAATTAGAATATAAATATTTTAAATAATTAAAACTTCTAAATTTCTTTTAATATTTTCTTTGCAGATGCCAATGGATCATCTGACTGGATTATTGGACGTCCGACCACCAAATAGTTGCTTCCGCTTGACACAGCTAAAGAAGGTGTAGCAACACGCTTTTGGTCTCCAACTTTACTATCCGTCGGCCGAATGCCTGGAGTCACAATAACAAAATCTTTTCCAAGCTTTTTACGAATCAATGAGGCTTCATGAACCGAAGCTACAACGCCACCTAAGCCCGCTTCTTTAGCTAAAAAAGCTCGCTCCAACACAAGATTTTGTATGTTATCCTTATTCTCTTCGCTTGTCAAGACTGTTATCCCTAGGCCTAGAGGCTTACGAACACGAAGTTTTTGAGAAGTTTTTTCTGCAGACTGAACAGCAGCTTTTAGCATTTCCTTGCCGCCAGAAACATGCACTGTATACATTAAGATACTCTTCTGGTCACCTTTATTAGCATCAGCATGCCCAGATGGATTAAGGCCAACAGCCGAACGAACAGCATTTGCCACTGTGTTAGGAATATCATGATATTTCAGATCCAAAAAAACTTCTTTACCTCTTGCTTGTACAAACCGTACAGCCACGGGCCCGCACAAGGTAAAAAGATGACTTCCTACTTTAAAAATGTCGACAACCGGGGACAATAAATCGATAAGGCGTCGAGCTTCTTCGAACGTTTCAACATCTAGAGCCACAATAAGTTTTGCTTTTTGTTTTTTCATATCAAATAATTAAACTCCCAATAATTTCCTTAATATCATTTATCTTATTTTTTCTCATATATTGTTTAATGCCGTCAAGAACTTCTAAAGGGGCTTTTGGATTAATAAAATTCGCCGTGCCAACCGCTACCATACTTGCTCCAGCAATGAGAAACTCCAATGCATCCCTCGCACTCATTATGCCTCCCATGGCCACGATAGGAATCTTAACGCTTTGCGCAACATCATAAACCATTTTGACAGCAATGGGCCTAATAGCAGGACCGCTTAAGCCCCCTGTAACATTACCTAAAATTGGTCTTCGCTTATCAATATCAATAGCCATCGCCATAAATGTATTTATAAGACTAACGGCATCAGCTCCTGCGCCCTCTGCCGCCTTGGCAATTTCACAAATATCTGTAACGTTAGGAGATAATTTTGCGATAACCGGCTTATTTAAATTCTTTTTAACTATGCCGACAAGCCGAGCTGTTGCTTTAGAATTTTGAGCAATTAACTTTTTATTCTTTAAGTTAGGACAGGAAAGATTTAACTCAATTGCTCTAATAAATTTTATGCCATTTAATCGTTTTACTAAATCGAGAAATTCTTTTTCAGAGGATCCGGAAATACTCACGATCAAAGGAACGCCGAGCTTTTTAAAAATTGGCAATTTTTCTTTAACAAAAGAATCACATCCTAAGTTCTCAATACCAATAGCATTGATCATTCCACATGGCGTTTCAACAATCCTAGGAGAAGGATTCCCTTGACGAGCATCAAGCGTAATTGTCTTAGGAACAATTGCGCCCAACTTCTTAACATCACTTACCTTATAATATTTTTCTAAATAACCAAATGTTCCCGATGCAACCGTAACCGGGTTCTTAAAAGTTGCTGCTGCAATTTTAACTGAAAGATTTATCATTGTATTATTTTAAAAAAATCATTTTAAGCCCAAGAAAAACTAAAAAAATCCCAAATGCCCTTTTTAACTGATGACCGGGAAGAGCCTGGGTCAAGTCCGCCCCGAAATACGCGCCAAAAACAAATCCAAGGGCTATAAAAATCGCAATCGTCCAATTCACGTGTCCTGCTTGATAATATCGCAAAACAGCCAAAATGCCAATAGGCGGAAGCAAAATCGCCAAACAAGTCCCTTGCGCTTGATGCTGAGTTAACCCAAATAAATAAACTAACGCCGGAATCATAATTGCTCCACCGCCAATTCCAAAAAGACCACTAAAAAGACCGCCTATCAACCCAACAAGAAGATACTGAATCTGTGGCATAACTTTCTCCCGTCTTAAAAAATAACCTCATTTAAATTAAAAACTGGCCCATCGTGACAAACAGTTTTATATCCTGATGTTGTCATCGTAGAGCATCCCAAACACGTTCCAATCCCACAAGCCATAACTTCTTCTAAAGATGCCTGGCCTTCTAGAGTATGCTTTCTCGCAAATTGCTGAACAGCTGCCATCATCGGCTTTGGGCCACATGTATAAATAAAGGTTCCCTCGTCTTTATCCTTTATTTTTGAAAAAAGTTTGGAAACTCTTCCTTTGACACCAAGACTTCCGTCATCTGTAGCGATGTACACATCACACCCATTTGCTTTAAATTCTTTTGTATTCATAATATGATGTTTTGTCCTTCCGCCATAAAGAAGCACCACATTATATTTCTTAACTTTTAAAAAATCCGACAAAGCTAAAAATGGCGCAACGCCAACTCCCCCTGCGATCATCACAACTTGTTTTGTCCCTTTTGAAGGCAAAGAAAAAGGTGTTCCAAGAGGGCCAACGCAATCAATCTTACTTCCAGGTCTTTTTTCTGAAAGCATTTGTGTTCCTTCTCCGACGACCTCATAAAGAATCTCTACAGATTGCTTGGCCCGTAAAATACTGAACGGCCTTCGAAAGAATGGTTTTTGTTTATCTACAATACGCAAATGAACAAACTGGCCAGGAAAGATCTTTCCTATGCTCTTATTTCCTTTTAAAAATAATCTAAAAAACCGATCACTTACTTTTCGGTTTTCTAGAATCTCACATATATTTTGATTTTTAATCATTTTGTTTTCTTTTTATACAAAATCACAAGACTAACGGCAAACGCTAGCGATGCAAAAACCGCAATAGATACTGTGTGGCTAATATTTATATAATGAAAAATAACTTGCTGCTGAAACGTCTCAAGAAAAATACCTAAAAGCGGCCACCAGAAAAGACCCCTTTTTTCTTTTGTATTCCAAGTTGTTTCCTCCGGGAAAGTTTCCTTAAATTTTAATTTCCTTAAACTTTGGATCTTCGGAAAAAGCCGAGGAACTTTCTTGCAATATTTCTGATATTCCCCACCAAAGAGATTCTTTAAATGATCCTCTTCTTTAATCATTTCTTTATTAAATCTTGCATAAAATCCAAGAGCAAAAATGAATAACGTCCACCACGGCCAAACAATAAGTATAAATCCTGCTCCGAGTAAAAAACTTCCCAAGTACATCGGATTACGCACAAGTTGATAAGGACCGTCAACAACAAGACCATGGCCCTTTTTTGAAAATTCTTTTTTATATCCCCGAGACGCCATGCGAAAAAACACACCTAAAAGAATTGTTAAAAAACCCAAATAATCAAGAACATTGTCGCCGGAAATACTTCTTGAATAAAGTCCTGGAAAGAAATAAAGCACTCCTGTCAAAATAATAATTGAAGATAAAATGAGACTATCAACTTGAACGCGTTTTTTCATATATACTTAACTCCTCTTTAATTTAATATCTTTAATGCACTGCTTTATCTTATCCTTTGCGTCAGCAATGCCTACTGTAGGAATCATACCATTAATATTCCATTCGCCAAGATCAATAACAAGTTTTTTAAAAACTATCCCATAACAAATTTCAGTATTTGTTCCATGGCTTCCGGGAAGAGCAACAATAATATCCGCAGAACAAGCTACGATACAATTACGCGAATATCCTATAGAAGTTGGCAAAGCTATATCTATAAAAGGATTTGCATCACACTTTTCCTTCCCTGGAAGAAGGCCAATTGTCAATCCTCCTGCCTCTTTCGCCCCTCTTGCAGCACTTTCCATCACTCCACCAAGACCACCACAAACCAAAACTGCCTCCATCTCTGCAATAAATTTACCTATTTCGTGGGCAAGTTGCTCCACTTCCTTATTTGCATCATGTCCACCAATAATTGAAATAGTTATTTTCTGATTCTTCATAAATCTTATTTAGCTTGATACACAACTTTTCCACCGCAAATAGTGGTATCAACTGCTCCCTTAAATTTAAACCCAATAAAAGGTGAATTCTTTGACTTTGATATAATTTGTTCCTTTTCAAAAACCCATTCCTTATCTTGGTCAACAATAATAATATCAGCATCTTTACTTTCAGCAATTTCCCCTTTATTAGCAAGCCCTATAATCTTTGCTGGCGCACTAGACATCTTTTCAACCAAGCTCCCCCAAGAAAGAATTTTAGCATTCACAAGCTCTCTTATGGCCAAGCTTAAAGCTGTCTCAAAGCCAATCATTCCTACCGGAGCCCTGTCAAACTCCAACTCTTTTTCTTCGCGTGTATGCGGTGCATGATCCGTAGAAATATTATCAATCGTTCCATCTTTTAAAGCTTGTTTAATTGCCTCAACATCTTGTTGTGTTTTTAAAGGAGGATTGACTTTTGTACTTGTATTAAAACTTTCTACAGCATCCTCTGTTAACGAAAAATGATGCGGGCAAACTTCTGCCGTGATTTTAACACCTTGTGACTTAGCAAATCGAATCAACTCTAAAGAACGTTTTGAGCTAATATGGCAAAAATGAATTCTTGTCTTTAGATATCGTACAAGCTCGATATCCCTTGCAACAATAATTGACTCAGAAATATCCGGGGTGCCAACAAGCCCTAACGCCGTCGACTGAATACCTTCATTCATGAACCCCTTACTAAGAGTCGGATCTTCACAATGCTCCATAATCAGAATATCAGCCATTTCTGCATATTCTAATGCATGGCGCATCAGCTGGCTATTCACAACAGATTCTCCATCGTCGGAAAGAGCAAGGCATCCGGAACTTTTAAGCTCAAAAATATCTGTAAGATCTTCTCCTTTTTGTCCTCTGGTAACCGCGCCAACAGGAAAAACATTAACTAACCCAACTCTTTTTGCTTCTTTTAATATGCCTTCTATAACTTTTGCATTATCAATCACAGGGTCGGTGTTTGGCATACATAAAATAGTTGTAAAACCTCCTTTAGCCGCAGACTTCGACCCTGTTTCAATAGTTTCTTTATGTTCTGCACCAGGTTCTCTTAGGTGACAATGCAAATCAATCAACCCAGGGAGCACAAGCTTATCCTTCGCGTCAACTATCTGATGGCTACCATTAGAAATTTTTGAAGCGACCTTTTGAATTATCCCTTTTTCAATTAAAATATCTTGAGATTCTTTAGAAATCCCTTTTGTCGTAACAATAATGGCGTTTTTTATAAGCAATGACATATTAATCCTCTTTTTCTATCAGTCCTTTATCTTTTTTTCCTAGAAGCAAATATAAAACAGCCATACGAACAGCCACTCCATTCGTAACCTGTTCCAAGATAACAGAATTCTCTCCGTCGGCAACATCAGCAGATAGCTCAATACCTCTGTTAACAGGCCCAGGATGCATAACAACAACATCTTTTTTTGCTTTTTTTAATTTCTCTTTTGTTAACCCAAACAGCTTTGTATATTCTCGAATAGATGGAAGATACTTTTCATCTTGTCTCTCTTTTTGAAGCCTTAAAAACATCAGGACATCAGACTCTTTTAAAACATCTTCTAATTTATAAGTTACCTTAACTCCTTGTGCCTCAATTCCGATAGGAATCAATGTAGACGGCCCACAAAGCGTAACTTTTGCACCTAATTTTATTAAACCACAAATATTTGACCGTGCAACACGTGAATGTAAAATATCACCGACAATAGCAATCTTTAGTCCATCAATCTTTCCCAACTTTTCTTTAATCGTAAACATATCTAAGAGTGCCTGAGTCGGATGCGCACGGCAGCCATCTCCAGCATTGATAATGCCCGGAGCCAAGGCATCTGCCAAAACCTTTGGAACACCTGCGCTTTTATGCCGCACAACAATCATGTCGACATTCATCGCTTCAATGTTCTTTGCCATATCTAAAATAGTCTCGCCCTTGGTCAAAGAACTGGCACTCACACTAATATTTAAAGTATCAGCAGAAAGTCTTTTCGCCGCAAGCTCAAAAGAAACGCGTGTTCTTGTCGACGGTTCTGAAAAAAGCATAACAACTGTTTTTCCTCGAAGCGCAGGCACTTTCTTGATATCTCGAGTTGAAACTTCTTTAAATGATTTTGCAGTTTCTAAAACAAGCTCAATATCTTCCCGGGTCAAATCTTTTAAGTCTAATAAATTTCCCTGTTTCCAGCCGCTCATTTTTGCCCTCTCTTTTCTACAACTACCTGATCCTCTTTTTCATCTATTTCCTTTAACACAACTTCTACAGCCTGGTCTAAAGATGTAGGAATATTCTTTCCAACATAATCTGCTCGAATAGGCAGCTCCCGATGCCCACGGTCAACTAAGACCGCAAGTTGAATATTCGATGGCCTGCCAAAATCAATTAAGGCATCTAATGCCGCGCGAATCGTTCGTCCGGTAAATAATACATCATCAACCAAAATAATCTTTTTATCCGTAAGGTCAAAATCGATCAGCGTCTCTCTTAAAATAGGCTGCTTGTTCACAAGCGCTAAATCATCTCGATAAAGCGTAATATCTAAAATCCCCAGAGGGACACAATAATCCTCAATTTGCTTAATACATGCTTGAATGCGCTCAGCTAAAATTGCTCCACGAGTACGAATACCGACAATGCAAAGATTTTCCTTTCCTCTATTTTTTTCTAAAATTTCATGGGAGATCCTTAAGATCGCCCTGCGAATTATTTCCTTATCCATAACTTTTGAGTCCATTATAATTGGCTCCGTTTTAAATTTTATAAAAAGAAACCCCAACACACTTCGCATGCGGGGTTAATTCGTACAGCGATTTATGAATCGCAAACGTTCCGTAAATCGCGTACTCATTAAAAAAAGCCCACCCCTTGCTTTTGAGAGGTGAACCTATAGAATTCTGGTGCTGCGTACTCATCTTTTCTCCTTACCAATCTCTCAGGATTAGCTTAAAGGTTAAATCTGTTAAAAAAATATAACACCTAAAAGATGTCTTGTCAAGGGAAGAAAACCTTGCCCTAATCCTTAAAAAACTAAGAAATTAAAGCGTTGAGCAGCACAACAAACTCGCCTTTTGGAGCTTTTTCTGAAAAATGCTCAATAAGTTCGCTTGCCTTACCTTTTTTCACTTCTTCAAATTTCTTAGTCAGCTCTCTGGCGCACACAACAAAAGGATCACCTAAGACTTCCTTAATATCTGTTAAAGATTTTATAATCCGATGAGGGGCCTCATAAAAAATAACGGTTCTTTTTTCCTCTTTCAATTCGAATAGCTTTTTTTGCCGTGCTACAGATTTTACAGGAAGAAATCCTTCAAAAATAAAACTGTGCGCAGGCATTCCTGATAGAGATAAAGCAGCAATTAATGCCGTCGGACCCGGAATCACAGTTATAGGAATATCATTCTCTTCCACAAGCTTAATTAAAGTATATCCCGGATCACTTATACCAGGAGTTCCGGCATCACTGACAAGAGCAACATCTTTTCCTTTCTGAAGAAAATTTAAAATAGATTGTGATTTCGAAACTTTATTATGCTCATAATAACTCGTTAAAGAAACATGAATGTCATAATTATTGAGTAAAATCTTTGCATGGCGGGTATCTTCTGCGGCAATCAAATCAACATTTTTAAGTGTTTCAATAGCTCTCAATGTAATATCTTTTAGATTTCCTATAGGAGTGGAAACAATATATAACATTACTCGACCGTAACAGACTTTGCCAAGTTTCTTGGTTGATCAACATCATTGCCGCGCTTAACAGATATATAATAAGCTATCAGCTGAAGCGGAATAATGGCAGTGAGCGGCGTCAATAATTTATGAACACGCGGAATATAAATAACATTGCTGGCATTTTGTTGAATAGCATTATCACCTTGGGTTGCGATAGCGATAATTTTTCCTTTCCGTGCTCGAATTTCTTGCATATTAGAAATCATTTTTTCATATGTCTTGGCCTCGGGTGCGATGCAAACAACAGCTCGATACTCATCAATAAGAGCAATCGGACCATGCTTCATTTCGCCTGCTGCATATCCTTCAGCCGGAATATAAGAAATTTCTTTTAGCTTCAAAGCTCCTTCTAATGCGGAAGGATAATTGATATTTCGTCCTAAAAATAAAAAACATCCAAAATGTGCATTATTCTTTGCAACCTTTGCAATCCTATTTCTCGCTTTTAAAATCTGCGTAATAGCACACGGAATTTGCTTTAATCCCTTAATAATCTTTTGTGCCTTTTTAGAAGAAATCTTTTGATTTGCTATTCCCAATTTAAGCGCAAAAAGATATAACATAAATAGCTGCGCTGTATATGCCTTTGTTGACGCTACACCAATTTCTGGTCCGGCATGCGTATATAAAACTCCATCTGATTCTCTAACCAAAGAAGATCCTACAACGTTACAAATCGAAATAATCTTTGCGCCCTTTGTCTTAGCCTCACGAACAGCAGCTAAGGTATCAGCTGTTTCCCCTGACTGACTAATCGCAATAATTAATGTTTTTTTATTAATAATAGGAGATCGATATCGAAATTCACTTGAAACATCAACAGAAACAGGCACAGATGCTAATTGTTCAATGATATATTTCCCAACAAGTCCGGCATGATATGCGGTTCCGCAGGCAACAATAACAATATTTTGAACCTGCTTTAACTGTTTATCTTTTAAAGATAATCCTTCTAAAAGAATTTTACAGTTCGCTTTAATCCGGCTTGAAAACATGCCTGCAAGCACTTTTGGCTGCTCATGGATTTCTTTAAGCATAAAATGCGCAAAACCTTCTTTTTGAACAGAATCAAGCTTAAAAGAAACCTGACAAATTTTTGGAACTCGCTTCTTACCATCAAAATCACAAATTCTTATACTATCAGCTTGTATATCAGCAATTTCTCCATCTTTGAGATAAATGATATTTCTTGTTCGATTTAAAATGGCAGGAACATCTGAGGCAATAAAGTTTTCGCCCTTCCCAACGCCGATAATAAGCGGAGATCCAAGTCGTGCAGCAATCAATCTATCGGGATGATCGCTTGAAATAATTCCTAAAGCGAAAGACCCTTTTAATTTCTTTAAAGTTTTCTGAACAGCTTCTAAAAAATCCCCCTTATAAAAAGAAGAAATAAGATGCACTACAACCTCGGTGTCTGTTTCAGAAAAAAACTTAACACCTTTACTTTTTAACTGAATTCTTATTTCTTGATAATTCTCAATAATGCCGTTGTGAACTAGAAGGATTTTTTTAGATGAATCAATATGAGGATGTGCGTTTGCTTTTGTCGGCTTACCGTGAGTAGCCCATCTAGTATGCGATATTCCAAGGAAGCCTTCAGGAAGACCATGACTTTTTAAAAAATTAGATAAATTTTGTATTTTTCCTGGAGTCTTACAAAATTTTATCTTTTGGTCTTTATTGGAAACAACTCCGACCCCACAAGAATCATAACCCCGATACTCAAGGCTTTTTAGCGCACTTACAAGAATAGGTGTCGCATCTTTCTTCCCAATATAGCCAACAATTCCACACATAATTTAAATTTCTAAAAACTTTCTTACTTTGAAGTTTTTTCAGCAGAAGTTTTCTTGGTTGTCTTTGGTTTTTTCTTCGCAACAACTTTTTTAGCAGGTCGAACATTAACAGTGGTAATTGCTTTCTTATATTTTCCTCTTTTTTTCGTAAAATAAACTTCTCCTTCACAAGCCGCTGTTAAATGCATTCTCCCTGCCACGTTAACGCCTGGCTTCCACTTATTTCCCTCTCTGGTTAACACAGTTCCTGCCTTAACATGAGCGCCGCCAGTAACTTTTATCCCTCGTGTTTCTTTATAATTAATTTTTGATATTCCGCCTACTTTACTCATCTATTCCTCCTTAAACTATCTCTTTTATTCTAATAATTTATTAATTTCTTTTTTTAAATCTTCAGCAGATCTCGCACTGGTTCTTTTTCCATTAATGAAAAATGTCGGAGTTCCTCTTACGCCAACTTCACGCGCAATAGCGATATCTTTCTTAATACTCTTCTCATAAGACGCATCATTTTCCTGAAGCATTTCTAAGAAATCCTGCGTGTCGAAACCTAATTGGACTGCCAATTCATTATATTTTTCTTTACTTAAATTCTTAGCATTATCAAATAACAAATCCATCATTTCCCAATATTTTCCTTTTTCCTCAGCAACAAGAAGCACTTTTGTAGCAGATCGCGCTTCCTTATGATAACTTAATGGAAAACTTTTAAAAACATAACGAACGCCGCTGGGATAAGAATTAACAACTTCCATAAAAATCGAATGAAACTTCTGGGAATACGGACATTGAAAATCAGAAAACTCAACAATCGTAACTTTCCCCTGAGGATCCCCTTTAACAGGTGATTGGTCAATATTAATATTATGAACCTTATTCATGTTCACGGGAGGTCTCTTCTCAGCCTTTTTTCTTGAGGGCCTAACTGTTCTTTTTCTTTTTAAGTTATCTAATATTTCCTGCTGATTTCTTTCAATTGTAGCAAGCCTCTGCTCAAGTCTTTCTTGAAAAGCAAAATTCCTGCTATAATTATTAATTGTTACAGCAAAAAATAATAAAATAACAAAAATACCAATCAAAACCATTGCAAACCTTTTTAGCATACTTCTCTCCTAAATTTAAATATCAGCTCCAAATTCTTATTTCTCAAATAATAACTTATTACCTCTTATTTTCTTCAAGAGTTTTTCTAACCGTCTCTGCAGCGAGCCTTTTTACATCTTCTTTCATCCTTTTTTCCCAAACATTCAGCCTAACAAAAATAAAAGAAGCAAAAATGCTCATAATTAATACTGTTGCTAAAAGGGATACTGCATTCTTCATATTTTGCTCCTAAATTATTTTTGAATGAACGATTTTACCCTATAACTTTGTTTTTGGCAATTGATTTTATACTCTCCCTATAAGGCAACGCCGCCATAATGAGATACAATATATTTAATATCTTTCCAGCGGCGACCGCTACGACAGCCAAAAATTGCTATAATCAAGTCGTCATTTCCTTTTTTCAAATAGCCAAGAAAACAGGCTCTTGCCTTTTTTGTATAGCCAGTTTTACCATAAAGTTTTCGCTTCCACTTAAAGAAAAGCATCTTATTGTGACTTTTTAATTTTATTTTGCGTCCAGCCTCAGAATAAATTGTTGCATATTTACGCTTAATAGACTTTTTAAAAAACGGATGTTTTAAAGCTGCGCGAAAAATCAAATACATATCATAAGCTGTTGAATACTGAGCTCCTGCAGCTGTTGGAAGGCCATTAGAATTGGCAAATCTTGTATTACGGCACCCAAGCGCACGAGCACGCTTATTCATCATTGCAACAAACTTTTTTTCTGTCCCTGCAACAGCTTCCGCCAATACAACACTAGCATCATTCGCTGATTTTAAAATAATAGCTAAAAGAAGATTAGATATTTTGTATTTTTCTCCTGACCGAACATGAATCTTGCTAGGCTGAGGATACGTGGCATTTTTGCTAACCTTAACAACTTTTTTTAACGGCAATCTCTCCAAAACAAGTAAAGCAGTCATAACCTTTACTGTGCTCGCAGGCAAAACCTTTTTATGAACATTCTTTCCATAAAGACGCTTAACTTTAGTACTGTTCGAGAAAATAACTGAAGAAGCAGAAACATTGTATTTTTTTCCGGCATCCGCTTCTTTTAAGAAAAAGCCTAAAAGGCAACAAGCAAGCAAAAAGAAACCTATTAAAATTTTTTGTACTGTAAAAACTCTTTTTAGCATAAAGAATTATTTTGACCGTTGAAAAGCTAAAAAAATTATCTTTTGGATTAAAGAATTATAGGAAATCCCTATTTTTTCTGCAGATTGTGCAACCTCATCGCATTGCGCAATACATGGATTAGCATTTGGCTCAATCACGTACACCATCCCGCTATCAGTTATACGAATATCAAAACGCGAATAGCTTTGGATATTCAAAGAGCGATACGATCTCTTACAAATATCTCGAATCTTCTCTTCAAGGCCATTAGCGAGATTCCCAACGAAAACACTTTTAATATTCCACTTTTTACGATATTTGTCATCCCATTTGGCTTTATATGTTGCGATACGCGGTTCATCTTCAGACATTTTTCCAAATTTCATCTCTCTTAAGGGCAAAACTTCTAAACGTTTATTACCAAAAATACTTACATACATTTCCCGACCATCAACATACTCTTCCGCAATAGCATCGATCTGCATACTGTTATGAATAAACTTGATTCTTTCAACAAACGATTCCTCACTATCAACCACTGATGCTAAAGAAATACCCCTTGAGGCCTCCTCACTCAGAGGCTTTACAACTGCTGGAAGCTTAATATATCTTGGAAGCCAAACGCGATGATTATGATAAAAAGTATGAAAACGTGGTACACGAACACGATGAAAACGTAAAATCTTCTTTGCCAAGGCTTTATCATTACAAATAAACAAGCTACCTGCAGATGCACCTGTATAAGGAAAACCCAACATTTCTAAAAGGCCTGCGATATTTTTATCAAGATACGCCTTTTGATTAAATACTTCAACTAAATTAAAAATAACATCTGGAGGAAACTCCTTTACCTCTTCAAGAAGAATATTTATATCATTATAAAGACCTAACAATCGAACCGTATGACCATTTTCTAAAAGCGCCTTATAAACATCATTTTCTGTATACCAATTATCCTCGTCCTGAAATTCTTCTTTAAAATCATACCCTCGAGGTTTAAAATATGGACTATCAAAAATAAGGAGGACTTTTAATTTTTTACGCATTTCTTATTTTTTCTTTTTTGTTCCCCGAAACCACCCTGTGTGCAAATAATTCATAGCTAACGCTGTGATATAGGTTGCTACTTTTAAAATCGCTGTATTCTCAGAACTTTTCACAACAAGCTTTAAAACACGACACCTTTGACAAATATCTTTAAATAAATCATTGATAATATATTTTTTCTCTCCTGTCCACATAGAAACATTATTTAATATCTCTCGACGATATTTCCGAATACTTTTTGCAGCAGATGGCATTTTCTTATTTTCTTGAGATTGTTCCGAGAAAATTCTTCTTAAATTCTCATCATGAAAATGTGCAAAATCCTCGGCACAAACATGCCGTCTTTTCTTATAATGATTCTGCAGTGTTCTTTTTAAAGAAGAAACATGCCAATACTTCTTTCCTGCTTTAGCTAACGGCTCTTTTCCCTGAATTTCTTTCATAAGCCGATCAATATACTCCAACTTTTTTATTACCTTCCAATTTTTATACTGCACGCGCCAATCCAAATTCGGAGTCAACCACACAGAAAATGTTTCTGCAAAATCTTCATCTGGATGATATTGCGCATAAAATCCATCTAAATGCCGAACAAAATTTTTACTATATGGCCTAAACCGATATGTATCTTCATAATCGGCTGATGAATGCCCAAAAGTTTTTTGCCAACTTTTTCTTTTTTGAAAGCGATAAGCATAACTTATGGCATGGCCCATTTCATGGCGCAATAACTGCAAACATGTCTTTTTTGTTCCTCCTTCAGCATCAAGCATCATCTTTTGTTCTAAATGCATCAAACTTGGATGTGCCAAATAAAAAGGAATACCAATAATTGGTTCGTCTTCAGGGGTCAGCCATTCTTCAGCGAGATAGACCTGCGGCTTAAACTTTATTTCTTTAGCATCTAGCTCGCTATAAAGCTCCTCGATGCATTCTGCGATCCACGTTCCTTGAATTGACAAAGAAAAATCACAAATGCGCAAAGAAAGAAGCTGCTCCTCGGATAATTCTAATAAATTTATATTTGCTTTTTTTCGTTTCATACCATTCCCTTAAAATCCTTTTTAAAATTATACCATAGGTTTCTATTTTAGTAATACCCGTTTAAAATTAATTTCTGAATTAATAAAGACAATTTAGATATTTTCTGTTATTATTTTTATATCCAATTAAAGGAAAATAACTATGCTTGAATCAATTGTTTTAGGAATCATCCAAGGTATCACTGAGTGGCTTCCGGTCAGCTCTGAAGGAATGATTTCTTTAATAAAAATGAAATTCTTCGGCGCCTCCTCTTTCGAATCTATGATTCAGCTCGCGCTAGCCTTACATTTAGGAACATTCTTCGCAGCCCTAATTTATTTCTGGAAAGATGTTGTTGTTCTTTCAAAGGATTTATTTGCATACAAAACAGCCAATGATGAAAATAAAAAACTTTTAAAATTTCTTATTATCTCTACGCTTATCAGCGGTATCTTCGGATCAATAATAATTTATTTTGTTTCTTTAGCCGCCGCCGAGTTTGAAAGATCTGGAAAAATTATTACATGTGCTATTGCATTTCTTTTATTTATTACTGCATTAATGCAACTAAAAACTAAATCAAAAGGCCTCAAAGTAATTGACGGGCTTAGAGTGGAAGACAGTATTATTTTAGGAATCGCCCAAGGGCTCTCCGCTCTTCCAGGATTATCACGATCCGGAACAACAGTTTCTTTTTTGCTTTTACGCGGATTCGACAAAGCTGTTGCTCTTAAATTAAGCTTCTTAATGAGCCTACCAATTGTTTTTCTTGGAAACGTAATTTTAGGATTACGTCATTTTCATTTTACTGTTGAAACAATTCTTGGAATTCTTGCTGCTTTCATTTTTGGCTTATTAACAATACGTATTTTCTTTAAAATTGCTGAAAAAATTAATTTCGGCTACTTCGTCATCCTAATTAGCCTTCTAACAATTCTTTCTATTTTTATCTAAACAAAGCTTCGCAAAAATAAAAAGCCACATACTTAAAGTAATCCCTGAGAAAACAACCAACAAATAACTTAAATATCTTTTATGGTTAAATTTTAATTCTTTTTACATGAGGATAAACACATGACATTTTAAATTTCCTTATCTTTATTGACCAATATTTATTTAAAGAGTATTATTAGGAATAACTTTTAACAAAAGGAGAGATGATGAAAAAGATAATCATAATAATTGTTTTATTAATTGCTTTCTCAGGCATATCTTATGCTGAACAAAATAGTGACTGCCTTAGAAAATGTCTTGCTTACAGCAATAATAAGAATATCGAAAGTACCGATTATTGTACTGCAAAATGTAGCAAGCAACAAGTTCCATACGAAGACCGATCTATCGAAATACAAAAACAAACTTTAGGGATACAAAAACAACAGCTAGAACTGCAGAAACAACAGCTAGAACTGCAGAAACAACAGCTGCAATTACAGAGACAGGAACAAAAACAAGATCAAGAAGATAAAGATTAAAAACAGCAAAAAACTATTACTAGTTTAATATACATTAATTAGAAGTGATACAGCCCTTTGACACCCAAACACATAAGAAATCCCTGGCTTAAACATTCAATCAGGGATTTTTTACATTCTCAGAATAAATTCTAAGAAGAATACTTGGTAGGGTGGGCCAATCAGGTATCGACCTACCCTCTCTATTTCATATCGCTATTCTATATGATTATGTCAGCTTTAACTAAGAGATTAACAAATTGTAAGAGAGCTTTCTCAACTGGAGAGAAACATTCCAGTCTATACCGCTGTTTTTATGTCCTATTTGTCCACTATTTTCAGCCCAAAATATACATAACTAGTTGATGTATAATCAATTAGCAAATGTCAACCCCGTCGAGGTGGACATTAATCATAATCTTTCTAATATTTTATCTTCAGAGTATTCCGTTAGCCATACGTTAATCAAAAGCTGATTGTAATCCCTTTAATATTTTGATCTAAAGCAATTCTCTATGGTGTTTGATTACTTTCGCCTGAACCATATAAATAACATCTTCTGCAATAGCGGTCGCATGGTCACATATTCTTTCCAGATCACGAGCTACCAAGAGAAAAGGAACGGCTCGAGTCACAGTTGCACTATCTTTCATCATGTGCTCATCAATCAATTCCTTAATGATAACTGTTCGCAGCCTGTTTGATTCTT
>JAOZRJ010000265.1 GCA_029931885.1 Candidatus Omnitrophota bacterium
AGAAGCATTTTTGTTGCTTTTTCTTTATCCTCCACAGTCATTGTTCTTGGAGAGGCATATAGTGAATACGCGGCAACGTTTAATGCTAAAGGACGCATACGCCGATCATAAATCGTCCCTCTCTTGGACTCTAAATGAATCACATGGCTTTGCTGCTGATTTGCCAACTTTGATAAATGTTCGAATTTGAAAAATTGAATTAAAATAAGCTTACCGATGAAAAAGATAAGAAGCAGGGCTGAAGAAAGAAATAAAACAATAAACCGAAGTGAATGTCTTTTAAGATACACGGATTTTTATATATTTATGTTATTGTATTGGTCTTGCTTCAGCAACAGATTTTAAAGAAAAAACGCTCGCTAAAAACTTGGTTGTTTTCTGTAAAATCGTTGGCTTAGCCGACTCTGCCTTAGCAGCAAGCTGTGGGAGTCCTTTCAATTGGACAACTTGGGTAAAATCGAGAAAATCGATTTCAGAATTATCATTCAGTAAATGATCACCTAAATGGCTTGCTGACTTTAGCCTAGCAATATTATAAGTGACATAACCGTTATCATCAACGAGTTTAAGAGCTTCTTTTTCACTATTTTTTGTTTCATACGCTAAAGCATAAATATTGACTTGCATTTGTATATAGATTAGGGCAACGACCGTAAGCATTAGAATTCCAGTTAAAAACTTTTTTAAATTCATGATATCCTTTATTTTTTATTTAACGCGCTCAGCAATTCGCAAACGTGCACTTCGCGAACGAATATTCTTTTGCATTTCTTCTTCGCTTGGAGTTAATGGTTTTTTTGTGATAATTTCCAAAACCCCTTCTTTATTAAAATACTTAAATTTTTCTTTTACAATACGGTCTTCAAGTGAATGAAAAGCAATAACACAAATTCTTCCCCCCGGCTTTAAATGTCTAATCCCTTTCTCAACAGCAATTTCTAGCGCCTCTAGCTCTCTATTAACGGCTATTCTAAACGCTTGAAATGTTCGAGTCGCGGGATGAATTCTCTGATTTTGATATCTATGAGGAATTGCCCTTAAGATAACCTCTTTCAATTCTTCAGTTGATTCAATCGGATGTTTGATACGCTGCTTAACTAAATATTGCGCAATGCGCTGATGCCATCGCTCCTCACCAAAACTTTTTAAAATAGAAGATATTTCCTGCGCAGATAACGAATTAACAAGATCATATGCTGAAATAAAGCTACTTCGATCCATACGCATATCTAGAGGGCCATCATGACGAATACTAAACCCTCTTTCCGGCGTTTCCAATTGATAACTTGAAACACCTAAATCAAAAATTATTCCATCAACTTGCTTGATGCCCAAATCCTCTAGCGCGACATCTAGATAACGGAAATCTTTTTGTGCAAAAACGCAACGGCCAGAAAACTCTTCAAGATTCTCCTGGGCTAATGCAAGAGCATCTTCATCACGATCAATTCCGACCAACAATCCATGGCCTCCGATGCGTTTTAAAATTTCAAGACTATGCCCGCCAAGTCCAAGCGTGCAATCCAAAATGCAATTGCCCTCTTGAAGATTTAGCGATTCTAAAACTTGATCGCGCATCACAGGAATATGTTTAATATTTTCGCTCATAGTAACCATTTTAAATTTCCATTATATTTTCAGCAACCTGTTCAAATGAGTCACGAGAGGTGTTGTAAAATTCTTTCCAAATCTTTTGGTCCCAAATTTCAATTCTATTTGAAATACCAATAATAACAACATTCTTTGTAATCCCTGAAAAATCCTTTAAATATTGAGGAATGATAAAACGTCCTTGTTTATCAGGAGCAACGTCTGAAGCTCCGGAGAAAAACATACGATTAAAACTACGGCTCTCACGTTTTGTGAAAGACATACTTTTAAATTTTTGTTCCTGACTAGCCCACTCGTATTCACTAAACATAAAAATACATTGATCCAATCCGCGCGTTAAGAAAAATCGGTCTATACCGTTTTCTTTTGCCGCTTCACGAAAACGAGAAGGAAGAATTAACCTTCCCTTCTGATCAATGCCATGTTTGTGTTCACCGTAAAACATATTATATTTCCTCCACCTTCCTCCACTTTACCCCACATATATGAGTATATTAAAGATATAAGGGAATGTCAATGCTAAAAAACAACTTTTTTCAGGGATACTATAGATTGTGCCATCTAGCGA
>JAOZRJ010000062.1:0-6439 GCA_029931885.1 Candidatus Omnitrophota bacterium
AAAATTGATCGGTTTTCTTCAGCATCAAAAACAAGTGGAAGATAGACGTTGCCGGAGTCATTGATGGCATTTGCAAAAACCTCATCATGGAAACTTGGCTCTTGAAAAATAACATCAAAAATAATAGCCTTAGCCCCTTTTTCTTTAAGAACATCAACAAGGCTAGCATGAAAATCACGTGGCAGAGGCCATGTGCTTAAATTCTTTAGTGTGTCGTCGGAAATCTCAACAAAAACAACATTATCCATCATGTTTAATGTTGGACGCATTTTAAAACGCAAATCATAAAACATCAAATCAGCGTTCTTAAAAAAACGAAAGTAAGAAAAACAAAAAACGATAATAAAGGCAAGGGCGAAAAACAAAATACGCCATGAAGGAAGATTTCTAAAAAATTTCATGAATTAAAAATTATACTGCCATCCGACGCGAAAAACATTATCAGCATATTTCTGCGTATAATCATTAGAGGAATTATCTCGAAACTCATACGAAACTGACACAATATTATTCTTACCAATCTTATACCTTAAACCAGTATTCATTTTATAAAGAATATCTCGTTGTTTGTAGGTATCATAAGTTACAGTTCGGGCTTTATAGTTCTTGCGTAAATACGTAAAATTGGCAAATAGCTGAGTTTTTTTGTTCAATTTATAATAAAGGCTTGGGTTTAAGCGATAACCCATATAATCATAATAATCAAGATAGATAGCATTGGAATCATTTCTTATAATACTCGCTTTTACTTGAAGAAATAATTTTTGAGTTAACACCGCTCCGATACTGTAAGTAAATGTGCCTCTTTCGTCGTCAAGGTCCTTGTCTTGATAAGTGCTAATAGTATTGTCGAGAGCTTTCTTATCGGGATGAATCTTGAGGCCAGATTCCCAGGTAACTTGATGATAAAAACCTTCAAACAAATAATCTCTAAAATAACAAAAGAATTTATGAAAAACAAACTGACTCTCCTTGTCGTTAGGATAATAGGAAGAGCTGAAATCATAACCTGTTGCAAATTGGAAA
Source organism: Candidatus Omnitrophota bacterium (assembly GCA_029931885.1). Next base: position 1,027 of record JAOZRJ010000062.1, read on the forward strand.
CGCGATGTTTTTCGAAGAAATCCCAGCCTTAAATGATTTAAAATATTTGTCGCATCTGTTATTTCATTATAAGTCAGTGCATCTAAATCATAATTAAAAGTAAAATAAAGATTTTTACAGATAGGTTTAGAAATTCCTAATGAATAAATATACTCTTGAAAAATATCACCTTTTTTTGTTGATCCAAGATTAACATTATTATCATAACCTGTAAAAAAAGCTATCCGGCTTGTTATATCTAGCCCGAGACTAGGTTCTGCCAAAAGTTGTTCAACCTGATCGCTGCGCTCTTGCTTTTCTTCATTAGACTGCGCTAAAGCTTGATCGATGAATAAAAAACATAAAAATAATATTGCTACAATAGATACAAAATAAATTTTTTTTCTTAATTTCCTCATTTTTAAATAATTACCTACCCTTCAATCTCAAAACCATTATTTTCGTTGCCTTCATTATTGCCTTCATTCCCACACCCGTTTTGACTCTGACCTCCCTCCACTATTCTTCGAGCATCCTCATCATTAAGCTCTCTTAAATCCTCTTTTCTATTATCAGCTAAACTGCCTAAGTTTTCAAGCGCATCTCCGCCTATTTCCCAAAGAAAATCATCAATGCTTGCACTGCCTCCTTGCGGACCCTGTCCTCCATCTACACCTCCATCTGCACCTTTTTGCTCTAAAAGAACACTCGCTCTATTAGAAAATTTATCCCACCCTTCATAATCTCTATCTGTTAAAGGAAAACGATCACCAAAAAATCCATCAGGTCCGACACCAAGACCAAAACCATTTTCCAGATCTTCTTCTTTAATAACTTTTCCATCTTTGCCAAGACCTTGAACAAAAACAGTTTCCTCAAAAACATGAACAGCAGTTTTCCCATCATGGCTTGTTACCCATCCTGTTCCGCGAGCTCCAGCAATTGCTACGGGAGTTCTCACCTGAAACTTCTCTTCATTTTCGATATTCTCAACTAAAGAAAAAACACGGCCTCGATTTAAAAATATATTTCCTGGTTTAATATTTTCAATTTTAAGTTGAGAGTTCTCCCCAACTGTTAAAACATTTTTCATCTTCTCATCAAATGCCAGCGTACAGCTTGAATCCATTTCTGTCTTAAGCTCTGCTTCTTTGTTTAAAAAAGTATTAATTTTTGCGCGAACCCAAGAAACATTTGTTTTCTCTCGAGCAAAAACGTTGCCTTGAATGTCAACAATCTTTGCAGTTTGCGCAAACAAAATTGTTGAATAAAAAACAACAATAAAGCAAAAACAAACCGTTATTAATTTTTTCCATATTAATGATATTCTTTTCTGGCAAATATTATTTTTCATTTTATTTTGTAGGATCCTTTGGTTTTTCTTTTGTTTTAAATAAAATCTTCCAAGGATTTCGTCTTAAGTCATCACTAAACTCTTCAAAATTCTCAGAAGTTGTTTCAAAATTCTTAATAGCTTTGGCAAGGTTATCTCTATTGTCAGAAAGCGTACCATCAAGATTAGCAAGAACTTGATCAAGATGCTTAATAGCATCTTTGACAGATTGCCTATTTTCTTCAACTACCGCATTTAAATTACGTACAAAAACATCCAAATCCACATATTTCTGTCCGTTTAAAGTCGACCCTGGCGTTACAAACTCATTGCTGTTTGATGACTCAATCTGAACATATTTCTCACCCATCAACCCCATCATTTTAATAGATATTTCTGAATTCTCTCTAACCTTAGCTTTATTCTCCAGCCAAAGTTTTAATGTAATATGAGTTTTGTTTCCTTCGTAAGAAGGCTTAATGTCCTCGACCTTTCCAATTTCAAGACCATTAAGCATAACAGGAGCTTTTTTATCCATTCCCGCTGCTTCATCAAAAACGACATAAACAAAATACCCGCTGTCTTTATTGATACCCAACTTTCCTGTGCTATAAGTCATGTATGCTAAACCTAAAAGACAAGCCAGCACAAACAACCCAACCTTAAATTCATTTGTCCATTTATTCTTTTTCATAATACTCCCCTTTAACTCTCTAAAATTATACAGCTAATATTCCTTCGGATTCTGTCTGTCCTTTAAAAAGATCTATTGGCCCATCTGGATTTCCTTTAATAAATTGCTGAATAAGAGGATTTTGTGAACTTTTAATCTCTTCAGGAGTTCCTATCTCAACAATCTTCCCTTGATGAATCATTGCAATACGATCAGCAATAGTAAAAACACTATGCATATCATGCGTAACTACAATTGAAGTGATCATAAGCTTCACGCTTAAATCTTTAATTAATTTATCTGTAATGCCTCCAACCACTGGATCAAGCCCCGAGGTGGGTTCATCATAAAAAACAATATCCGGATCAAGGGCAATAGCACGAGCCAATCCCGCCCTTTTACGCATACCGCCAGAGAGCTCAGACGGATAATAACTTTCAAACCCTCGTAACCCCACAAGAGATAATTTCATTCTTATAATAATATCAATAATCTCATCAGCCAATTTTGTATGCTCTCTTATAGGAAGAGCGACATTATCTTCAATTGTTAAAGAATCTAAAAGTGCAGAATACTGAAAAGACATTCCAATTGTTTTTTTGACATTATTTAATTCTTCATCAGAAATATTAGCAATATCTTTACCTTTAATAAAAATACCTCCTTTGTCAGGAGGAATTGCTCCTGTCATATGCCTTAACAATGTACTTTTTCCTGAACCCGAACAACCCATAATAACAAAAGTCTCTCCGCACATAATATCTAACGAAACATCATCGATAATTTTTCTCCCCTGAAATGATTTTGTTACATTTCGAAGAGAAACAATTTTTTCACCATTACATTCTTTATCTAACATATATTAATCCTTAACTATTAAGAAAAATAAAAAATCGCCGTCAAAAGACAATCTGCCGCAATAATAAGAGTAAAACTAATCACAACGCTTCGCGTAGTTGCCCGACCAACGCCTTCTGCGCCACCTTTTGTTGTTAATCCCTCATAACAACCAACGAGTGCGATTATAATACCGAAAACAACAGATTTTAAAATCCCAGTATAAATATCCTTTAATTCAAGATATTTAAAACTAATTTGAATATACAGATCTGGGTTTATATTCATGCTTTCTGTTCCAATCAAAAATCCGCCAAAAATACCAGCAAGATCGCCTAAAATTGTTAATGCTGGCAACATTATTATAAGCGCCAAAAATCTTGGTACAGCTAAGAAGCCAACGGGATTAATCGCCATTGTTTCTAAAGCCTCTATTTGCTCTGTAACTTTCATTGTTCCCAATTCAGCAGCAATTGCAGATCCTGCACGACCTGCAACAACCAAAGCTGTTAAAACTGGACCTAACTCTCGGCACAAAGAAACAGAAACAAGCGAGGCAACATATAGCTGAGCACCCATTTTCTGCAAAACATAAGCACTTTGCATCGCGAGAACAATACCTGTAAAAAGATCAACAAAAAAGACAATCACGATAGAACAAAGGCCGACAAAAATCATTTGATGAATGATACCTTGCCGGCGAGATGCCTTACCAAGAAATGGACCGACAAAAATCCAATAAATAATTTTTATAAAAAGAGAAAATATTCCTCTGGCCCATTGAGCGTATTCAATAACAAATCTGCCTAAAAAACTAATCATTAAAAATCCTTTATGGCTTCTTCTTTGGAATTATAAATCTTAAAAAGTTTATCTAATTTTGTAATCTCAAAAAGACTTTTTACCTTCTCATCCATCTGACTTAATTTAAGGTCTCCTTCGACTTTTTTAAGTCGTTGAAACATTTCAATCAATGTTGCTAATCCGGAACTATCAATATATGAAACTGATGCCAAATCAACAACTACCTTTTTCTCATCTTGAGAAATAAGCGCATCAAATGCCTTTCTCAACTCGGGCGAATTATTAATATTTACTTCGCCTGTGATTGCACAAATTGCAACATCTGAACTTTTTTCAATTTTAATGTTCACAATGATTCTCCTTGCCTAAAAATTTTATCATCTTTATTCCACGCCCTTTATCAAAAAATTTAACTTTATCCATCTTCCTCTTTATCAAAAAAACACCTCTACCTGAAAGTTTATTTAAATTTTTTTCTTCCGTCGGATCTTCGAGTTCTTGATCATTAAATCCCTGACCTTCATCTATAATATTAATTTCTAAGAATTCATCTGAGATCTCAATGTCCAACTGAACCTTTAGTTCAGAATTTAACTTATTGCCATGCTTTACGGCATTTACCAAGGCCTCTTGAATACAAAGCCGTACCTGAAAAAGATCCTGCTCTGATTTAACTTTTTCTTTGATTTGCCTCATGACATCATCAATGCATTTCGGCAAATCATCCAAACGTGAAGGAAAAACTTTTGAAACTTTCATTCGCGAGATAGATTAATCCTTAATATATTTTCACTTAATTGGTGCGATTTCATTATATAGATATCCATATATAATATCAAGAAATAAACAGTTTAGAGTAAATCTCCTTAAAATATTATTTTACAACCAAATGTTTGAATTTTTTAATCCCAAACGTTATACTAAACATATGTTGTTATCTAAAAAAATTAAAAATATTCTCAAAATCAATAAAATTCCAGAAGCCTATTTAAACGAATTCACACAAGGGCAAATTACCCTTATCAAGGCCCGGATTCAACTTTCTTGTCTTTTAGCGATTATGTTTTATATAGGCTCTACTGCTATTGATTTTCTTTTATCTCCAGCAACAACCAAAAAAGAATTTCGCTCTGAAGAAATTTCTCTTTTCATTCTTTTTGTCATCATAAGTATCTTTATTCGATGGACAATTCAACGCGTCCATACAATTAATGCCTGCAAAAACTGTGCTTATGTTTTTATTTTATTTGCTTTAACAATTATCACCATTATTAGCTTATTTTATCCACAATACATCGACCTTACCTCGACGCTATATATGTTTATTTTCTTTATGATTTCTTTTACAATTCCATGGGATCCTGTTGAAATTATCTTTGTCTCATTATTGCATGTAGGTGCTTATGGTTTCTTGTTTTGGTTTGTTCAAGTATCCATGCCAGAATATATTCGGCTCGATTTTAATTTTCCTGTATACCTTTCAGGCACAACACTCCTTTTTATGTCTGCGGCCCTTGTTTTTATTTTGAGAAAGAAAGAGTCCGAACGTGATATGGAAAACTTTATTTTACTAAAAGATGTAGAAAAAAAGAATGAACAGATGCAAAAAGAACTACAAATCGCAACACGTGTTCACAAAACTCTTGTTCCAAAATCAATGAATACCGACTTAGCAGACATTGCGGTTTTGTATCTTCCGATGCATTATATCGGCGGAGATTATGCGCGCTTTCATTTTGTTGACAAAGATAAACTAATTTTTATTATTTGCGACGTTACCGGTCACG
>JAOZRJ010000062.1:6449-8082 GCA_029931885.1 Candidatus Omnitrophota bacterium
TCTTCCGCTCTTCTCGTTAATCGTATTCATTCAGAATTTGAATCCCTTGTCAAAGTAACCACCCAACCAGGCATGCTTCTTAAAAATCTTAACGATTTTATTAAAACAGATTTTGAAGAAACACGAATGTTCTTAAGCGCATTCTGCTGTCTTTTGGACTTTAAAAAGGAGAAGCTCTTCTATTCAAATCACGGACACCCTCCTCAATATATTTATCGGGCTAATCAATCTTGCGTTGAGCTGCTTCCTGCACAGGCAACTCTTTTGGGTTTGCCAATGGAAGAAAATGCAGCCGTACAAAATGAAATTGATTTCCAAAAACATGATAAGCTCTTACTTTTTACAGACGGCATTACTGAAACCACAAACAAAGATCATGATCAATATGGACAAGCTCGACTTGAAACTTTTATCAAAGAAAATCATAGCCTTAATCCAAACCGCTTTAACCAAGAACTTCTTAACGCCTTAGCAAAATTTCGATCACAAGAAATTCAAGATGATATCTTTTTGTTAACGGTCGACATCAAAGCATAACTCCTTAAAAAGAATGATTTAATCTCTATTGAGTTTTTCTGACGAACCAATTGGGGTAGGATAACGAGAAACAACAAAATAACTTGAGACAACAAAGGTTAAAATTGTAGTCAACTGTATAAATTGAGAAGCCTTACTTGTAATATATCCTGCTTCGAATGCAAGAAAAGCAATCAAAAGCGAAAACTCACTTAGTTGTCCAAGACGAAATCCAATTTCTTTCGCAAACCCACCCTCTTCGCCAGACTTAATGAAAGCCTTTTTAAAAACCCATGGTTTAGCAATAAGAAATACAGAAGCCAAAACAAATGCAGGTAAAATAATATCTTTCATCGCTAAAAGATCAAGTTTTGCTCCTAAGGCAAAGAAAAATAATACTAAAAAGAAATCTCTAATAGGTTTTAATTTTTCAGAAATAAAAAATGCAATTTTATGCCTTGCCATAATAACGCCTGCAAAAAAAGCACCAGTCTCATAAGAAAGACCCATCTGATGTGAAATGCTAGCTATTCCAAAACACCACGCTAAACCTAAAACAAATAATGCTTCATGAATTCGGTCTATATACTTCATTGCCCGTCTTAATACACAATATTCAATTACTATCAAAATTCCGATAAAAGCACAAAGTTTAAAAAAGAGAGAAATAAATTGCATTACAGTTCCATCTACCACAGCGACAGATCTTAATAAAACCAAAACTCCCACTGCGACTAAATCTTCTATAATTAAAACGCTAATACAAAGCGCCCCCATCCTCTGCTGATGCAACTTTGTAGTTGGTAGCAATTTTATTGTTAAAATCGTACTCGAAAACATTAAAGCAAGGCCAATGCATACACTATCAATCATGGAAAACTGAAACGCTAGTGAAAAGGCGAGCGCGATAAGAAATGAAACTCCGCCATTAATAACTACAACAAAAAATGTTTCCTTAAATAATCCAAAAAGCTTTTGGGGGTGAAGACAAAGACCTGCCAAAAATAAAAGAAGCGTTACGCCAAGACTAGCGATTGAATTAATAAACTCCGGATGTTTAACCCATCCTAATCCCCAGGGGCCGATAAGAACGCCACACAGGATGTATGCCAATATA
>JAOZRJ010000266.1 GCA_029931885.1 Candidatus Omnitrophota bacterium
CCAATCATCCAACCGATGCGTTTTTCGCCAATTTTCTCCATAAGTTCGCCAGCAATCGTTACGATCACAGAAACTTCAGCGATAAGCCGTTGTCTCATAGAACCACTGTAGTCACGAAGCCACTCAGCTTGTTTAAAAACTTTAACACCTTTACAACCATCGATGTGAACAGCGATGATCACGATGAACAACGTCCAGTTCTCGCCGTTGTGCTTGTAACCTTGTGAGTCACCGCCAACGTAAACAACTGTCTCTGGACTTTGCGAACGAATAAAGGCAGCAACTTCGCCGATGTCGATTTTTTGTTCTCTTACGCCTTTGATCCTTCGGAGTTTTTCAGCAATATCAATATCCCGATTTCGACTCCTTGCGAACCCCTTGCTGGTTTTTCTCTTGCTCATGCTCTAACTCTCTCTTGATAATGAACGCCAACGCAGCGTTCCCTCTGTCGTTTTCTGAAATAGGATCTCCTGAAAATTGGAAATCGATTGCCTTAATTTGTGAGATGCGATCCCACTCTTCATGATACTGTTCTTGACTCACGAAAATCTTTTGATACTGTGATGTTCTCATATATTTTAGTTTGGTACTCCGACCGAGGATCGAACTCGGGTTGCATCGGTGAAAACGATGTGGCCTAACCAACTAGCCGATCGGAGCGTCATTTCTGCAATTGTGGTTTTAACTAATCCCACAATCAAGAAACTCGGTTCTCCCGAAAATTTTTACTTTTGATTGTGAAATTGGCTAACTCTACAATTGAACAGCCTTCTTTGAGATATTTATGTTCAATCTCTTCCCAACTATTTATGGGCACTGTCACTTTTCGACGCAAGCGCCTATTGAGCTGTTTGATCAACTCGTCTCTAAATGTCGTCATACTAATGTATTATGGAGTTGTGGTTCTTCCACGAGCGATCGAAGCTCGAACTCAGGGTTACAAGGCCCGTATTATGCCACTTTAACTATGGAAGAATTTATTCTATATCCTGTCGTTGTGTAATCGACAAGTTACGTTATAAACATATGGTCCTTTTGGCCATACGTCTTCATTCTGTTCTATTGGACAGTCGCAATGAGGCAACGTCCAGAATTTGTGATGTTTGTAGTTTACTTCGTAATTCCAAGCACGCTGAATCATTAAATCAATCAGATCTGCCGATGTGGCCCATTTCTTAAGATCGGCAGTGTTCTGATCACTTTTACGCAATTTTCCGATACGTGTCAACATCTCAATGATCTTTTCACGTTCCCAATGATATTGCTTTATTTTCTCTAAACCTTTTGGAGTGATCTTCTGCTTGATTAGTAATCCCTGTATGCCGTCTGAGGTTGTGTCGGCAAATTTTTCAATCGAAGTCATTCATTTTGTTTTGTGGACGCGCCACAGGGAATCGAACCCATGTTATACTGGTTTGCAATCAGTTACCTATCCAACCGGACCTGGCGCGCTGTTTTGTGATTGTTATGAGAACCATTATACACGTTTAACCAACTTTGTCAACCCTTTTTTGAAAAGAGTTGACATATCGTTGAAATCTTTAATGATATTTATAAAACGAGAATATTGGACATTTTCAATTTCTTCATTTATAATACTATATCAATCGAAGGAAAATGTCAAGACAATTATTAAGTTAATGTCAAAATCCCGTCAGTGTTCCATTGAATTGTGAAATCGCCAGCTGATGAACTTTTATCTGAGCCGAAATCTATCAGAACACACAATTGGTCGGTCGTTGCATCCCCCATAACTTTATAAATTAGGCCATATCTTGCTGTAATAGTTGAGCTTGCCCAAGTTATGTCATCCGCGTCCCATGTACCTCGGTCGCCAGTGTTGTCTTTATCGACTACCATGTTCTGTAGACCCTTAGCAGTTCCTGATGTATAATTGAAAGTGGTGCCAGTGTCATACCCCTGGCCAGTCGCTTCAACTTCTGTTATTGCCGTGGTATAAAGATCTTCGATATGTGTATCGTCTGGGTCAGGTGTGTATGAATCAGTCAATAAAATAACTCTGTATGCATCATTTGCTGCTGAAAGATCTTGATCTCCGTTCATTAAACCTTCTTTGAATCCGTTAAATACTGTATTGGCCATTTACTTCTCCTTTGTTTGTTAGATTAATCTATTATAACAGTAGCGGCAAGTGTGTTCACATTAGAATCAAG
>JAOZRJ010000063.1 GCA_029931885.1 Candidatus Omnitrophota bacterium
ACATTATATAATCAGGATTCTCTTTAGCAATACTGTGTATAATTTTCCAGAATTCTTTCATAAACATTCCCTACAATGATTTGCGCACCAACTTACGTACTATCCATGGAATTATAAATGATAAAAATATACCAGTGCCAATAAGATATGGAATAAAACTAGATATAATTTTAACCTTCATATCGTATACATCAGATTCAGAATATCCAATACATACTGATCCCCACCATATATTATTTACATAAATAGGCGCAGCAACCACTTTTTGTATTTCTCCAGTATCTCTACGATATTCCAAATATTTTGAATTATGCGCAATATATTTTAAATTTGCTGAAGTAAATAATTCCCAAATACGACCTTCACGATTTACGATATTATCCTCTTTAAATTTATTACCGGTTATTCGTTTATTTGCATGATGTACTGCATTATAACCGTTCTTATCCATTAATAATGACCAACTTATATATGAAAATGAATGTTTCCATGAATTTTGAAATGCTCTAATTCGTTGACAAAATAACTCACTATCCATTGTTATATGATTATATCGTGTAAGCTCCCCACCTGCAATCATTTTAAAATATTTTCGAGATAATTCATAACCACTTTCAACATACTTTTTTGTAAAATCTTCATAAGTCATTTCTGTATATTTAATACTGAAGATATCGATCCCTTCACTGTACAACCCTTTTAAAATAAATGAAGCTTGATCAGCAGCAACATGGGATAATTGACTTACATGATTCAAAATTGTTTTATCCATATGTACACTTGTCAAATACAAAGAGGCTAATAAGATACTAATATAAGTACAAAGCATAATAAACGTCAATGCTTTTGTAATTTGATTGGTCTGCTTTGCACGTATTTTTGGAGTAGCCCAATCACCATATTCGGTATCTGATCCAAGTATATCCATCTTAATTTCCTTTTAAATAAGCTCTTTAAGAAATATATGCGATTCACCAATACGGGTAGATACCGCATCATCAACATCACCTATGTCTTCAATATCATCATTTAAAGAATACTGTAAGTGAATTTGTAAAACATCACTTTGATCAACTTGAATTGGTAATGCTGGTAAAGAACATGAACACACATCAACATATCTGTAAGATCGTACATACCCATATACAGTACTTTCATCAATTTTAACATCATTTATAGATGCTTGCGCACGCACTAATACTCTATTATTTTCATCATTTTCCATATTAATATGAAACGATAATGCTACCCAACCAGTAAAATCAATTTGAATACGTTCAGGATTTACATATACATTATGTATAAATCCAGAAGTTTTATTTAATAACTCATTCCACTCAACTTCTATTTCAGAAGTACCTTCAAAATAAAAAGATTGTGTTACATCATTAATACAACTAATCCACCGGGCATTTGATTGTGTATTAAGGGCATCGGTAAGTCCTGAGATCGCATCTATTGAATGACAATTCTCTACTGTTCTTCCCTGAAGTGCATTGTGAAAAGTTGCACCACATACACGAGTGGCTGTACCGGCACTATCAACTTTGTACATATCACCAGATTCATCAAATTGAATTGAATACATTCCAGGTAATGCTGGTGATAAAACACCAGGAGTAAACAATACTTTACTTGCAGCCATGATAACTCCTCATAAAATTATAAGTTCCGCATTTTCTTCAAGAATCACGTCTGCATCAGATTCTAAAATTAACCGCCCTATTAATAAATGCTGAACATCCTCCTCAATAATAAGTACTTCACCAGCTTTAAATCTAAATTTAGATGGTTTTGTTTTTCCACGTTCATATTTACCAGCAACTGCATACCATCGTGAATCACCACCATCCCCTGTGCGTAGGACTGAGCTGTGGTTTATTATTAATGGTGTATCAGTTACCGATAAATATTCATAAAAAGTTTGAGTCTCAAAGACATAACAGACTTCAAGTATTCGACCAGCCAATTCCGCATCGGCTACGGTTTCAAATCTTAATCCTTTAATATGTCGTTGAGACTGTAAACTCATTATTGTAACCTATGAGGCCGTTTCGATTTCAAACGTATCATTCACATCAAGCGCAACAACCAAATGCAGTGTCGATATGCTGTCCCACAGTACATCGCCGCCTTTTGTTACTTGCTGACCATTTACACGAACACGTATCCTGTTATCAGCATTGAACTCAGCAGCAGAACCACCGATAGAAGTAACAACATCATTTGAAGGTGTTGCTGCCCCGGAAGCATCTCCTGTACCCGTAGCAACGGTGATAACCTCATTTGCAGTAAATGGAGCTACTACAACATACTTACGACATTTCGGTTCTCTCGGAACGGCTTGCGGTTCAATAACTTCGGATTCTGTCGTGCCTGATTTTACGAAATCCGGAACATGCCGTTCTGCATACAATTTCGGATATGCAATTTCAACAACAGCCGTGACTGAGGTTAATGCCAACGTACTATTTTCACCTCGTACAACAAAGCTGACCTGAGACTCCGCGGTAGCTGCAATCGCGTCACCATCACTGACACCACTTTGCACCTGAAACAATCCATATACCCGGCGCCCATCAGCATCAAGAATCGGATCATGGGATACTGCGTCACGAACGTCACACAGATTTGCCGTACTTCCCAATCCATCTGCCACAGCCGCCGTATCACCAAGACCGGCTTCACCCGGTAAAACAGCAGAGACAATGCCACCATTCGACTCAATCGACGTAGGCCCCAAAGCGATAATACCCGTATATTGTGCTGTACCGATCAATGCAAATTGGGCTGCGGTTACATCGATATCATTTTCTGAAAACGGCGACATCCTGATTTTACGCTTATTCAAAACATCCATCAATGAACCTGAAACACCACCACCCTTTGCATCACCGGCACGATCAACAATGACGTGCCTTGCATTGATCATCATAGTCATTCCTCCTTATTAAATTATGATACTACTTTAATAAAATCACCAGCATCAACAGCAAATAAAAATCTGAAAGATACAGGTGACGTCCAAAACCAATGTGTATTTTTAATTAAATTTGTGCCATTCAAATATGCCTGGATTTTTTCATTATCTTGAAAAGCGGCATCATTCATCAATAAAAATCCATTATCCTTTTCTTTTGTATAATATGTGCCACCAGAATTTACAAAAAAATCATTATTTGCTGGTACTTTTTCAGTGATATTTAAAAGAGTAGTACGTGAAGCAATGTCTGCGGTATTAGTATGGCCATCAGGAATTTCAATAATAGTGACTTCAAGTACATGTGGAGTAATATCCGCAATAATGATACTTTGAGAAACAGCAATGACAGCTTCAGGACTTCTATCCGCAAAGATTACTTCAAGTTTATTTTCTTCAATTACGTATTCATCAGCAACGGCGTCAATAACTACTTCTAGTTCATCTGCATCTAAAGTATAAATAGTCATTATTCAATTACTCCTGATAACCCTTCATACACTTTAATACGTCCCATATCAATAACATACGCCGCTCCCGTAACGTTAATATATCGAACTGAATAATAATAATTATTTGCAGGTAATTCAAATGTTTGTGAATCAGAAATTGAACCCTCAGTGATGCCGTTTATTGGATCAGTCGGTGGATCGATAACAATAACTAAACTCGGATCAACTCCTGAATCTTGTTTTAATGATATAGTGACAATAAATCGTGCACCTGTAATATCTAAAGGAGTAATCACTCCAGTATCTGGATTTTTACGAGATACAGATATCGTAAAATCAACGGTCGATCCACGTACAAAGTCTTTTAAAAATCCTGGATAACCCGCTACACCGCTCATAAATTTAATCCTTTTTTAATAAGTTCGCTTAATATAAAGTAATTCCTAAATAAGCGCAACTAAATTGTTATAGTGAATTCGGATAGTGTAGGTACTTTATCCCGAATCGCACCATTTTCAATTACATATTTTTGGCCCTCAATAACATTAGATCCTTTAACTGTCAGTACGTCACCTGTAAGTAATGTCACATTGACTGTACTGTTTGTAGCATTGACACCACCAGTATTTACTTGTGCAATGAATCGTTTCTTTTTAGGTAATAGTTTTTCAAATTCTTTATAGATATTAGCCATAATATTGTTCAACCTCTATATTTTGCACGACTGTTAATCCATCTGTCCAATTGGCATTAATATTAACTCCTGTAACTTGCCCAATCCACGGCGTTTCACCACTTTCATTCATTTGTACATACATACCCGGAAGTAGTAATCCCGGTGCCTCTCCAGGAGACATTAACGAAAACAATTTAAGATCATGATGTATCCAGAATCCAGAATTACCAATGATATGTCGTGCTTTTTCCCGTGCCATCTGTTGAGTTGTTACAAGACTGTCTATATGCATTGGAGCAGGCGATGTTCCTGCTGCCTCACCAGTCTTAGTAGCTGCAACAACTATACCTGATGTTTCTCCTGATACAATTGCAGATTTAATAGGTCTTAGAAGTTCATTACGTCGTCCAATTTCATGACAAATCCCATCATTCAAAAATACATCAGGTTCAATAAGTGTACTCCAATCCCAAGGATGTATTTTATATTTTGGTTTAATAATAAATTTTTGCTCTGTATTGGTATCAGCGTTTGTCTGAATAAAAGCTGATACTGCATTCGTTAAATGCTGCATTTGTCGAATTTTAGAAACATCATAAAGATTAATTGTATCTGCTGGTAACATCCATTGTGTATGTGGTTGAAATTCTTCGGCTTGCCAGTCAGCACTCCAGCCAGTGGTATTAAGAATACTATCAACAACTTGACCACCATGTTGCTCAATATTGGTAAATACAGTGTCATATTGATAAGGTTCAGCAAGTTCAATTGATGGGCTTCGACCTGATACCGACCAAGTACGTTTTCCAAATACTCTAGTTTCTCGCCAATTTTCTACTCGACAGGTCCAGTTCCATCCATTGATATGGATATTAACATCAATTAAAGTAAACCCTTGTGGTCGAATTAACTCAAGTGCTGCCCGTTCACTTAATACTATATTAAATGACCACAGCCAGCTATCACGATCTATACCAATACTCACAGTACCAAACTGAGTATTTGTTAAATCGGGTAAACGTTGAATAAATGCAGTATTTAACATATAATAACCACTCCTTGCTGGTGTAATTAATGATGTTATTGGAATAATTGGTACATTGAACGGATCACGTGGTCCTGAATACCAATAATCATAAGGGCATCGCGTATTACGAGGTAAACAAAAATCAAGAAATCTCTCAGGCTCTCCCGATTGCTCTTCAAGAGAATCCCAATGCATTAATTGGACATATTCACCTGTTCTCCATGGAAAATAAATTATTTGACATAGCATTGAATACCAATACGGTCCCCAATATGTGGTCAATACAATATCGGTAGGCTGTGTAGGTATCGCATTATTAAATAAATTTGATATTTTTACATCGTGATAATTACTTTTATCCCATACAATCATGGTTAGTGGATCTTTAAAATCACCTTTTAAAAGCTGCGTATTCACATACTGCATTTCAATATCAACCATATATTGTTTTGTAAATCGATATTCCCATGGACTTATTTGAGGTAAATCAGTATACTCCATTTGTAAAATATATGGTGCTGATATTACCTTATGATTTTCATACTTACATAATCCCCATGCATACTTAGATGAATTATCTTGATATGCAAGTTCTAATGTGAATGGAACAGATATTTTTGTTTGTACTTTTTCAGTTTCTTTATATGGACTTTTTAATACCTGATCTATAATGTGGGTGTCACTCCATACACTAGACACATCAGTATTTGAAATTAATGCATTTGCCTTACGCCATTTTGCACTTATACCACATGAAAGTCCACTTGGCAAATCAGCTTCACCACCGCCACTAATAATTAATTGTATTGTAGGGAAAACAAATTGAGATGCTTGCGTTTCAATATCAACTAATGGTTCAATTACTGCAAAAGGTATTTCACATTGAATAGCTGACGCTTCAATGTGAATAACATCCATTAATTCATTTATATGCGTAGGAATACTGGTTATTATTTCAGTAGCTTCAGAAAGAATAATCGTAAAAATTGACACTTGTGTATCTGGTGTATCAATTATTATTTCAGCAGCTTCAGAAAGAATATTAATTGCAGCTACACCAGAACCACCACTACCCGTAAAATCTAATTCAACATATGAACCACTTGGTGTATATGCTTGAGTAAAATCTAGTACAGCATTTAACGGATCTTCAAGAGGGAATATATCATTGATTACACCGAAAGATAATTGAATCAGTTCACCTGATATTATAGGTATATACGGTGTAGTAAAATCTAATTCAATATTTAATGGATCTGATGAAAAATCAGCCATAATAAATCACGGCTCTGATGGTGCACGAATTGTTATAACCACCTCATGCAATAAAGTGGTACGACCTGAAGTAATAGTATTGTCACCTTCTAATGATGTCGCTGCAACTGTCACAAAACGCACTATACGATTTACGCTATCTATCAGCGCAGTATGTGTCACGCTTCCCGTTGTATGTACTGTCACCCCCATTTTCTGTGCAATCGTTAATTTGCGCCCATCAGGGTCGCCTGCTCCCTTTGTTTTATCACCCGCATCAATACCCGAATTGACTAATGCAAAATTCTCATGAGTTTTCCACGTAATATCACTATCCGCAAATTCAGCATCTTGCACCGTTCCCCACGGTGGTTCAGATACATCCGTTGTGCCGCCACTGACACATTCATATATAAACCCATTATTTGTTGGTGGCCGAATAAGACCACCAGTTATAATAGCCTCCTCTGCCGTCCATATATCAGGCCAACAAGCGTTAAAAAATGTAACAGGTTGTGCAGAACAAACAGCTTGCTCGTCTGCAAGAATTATTGAATCGAGTATTAGTTCAAGTGCATCATTTGGTATAAAGCGCATAATGACTCCTAGTATATTTTGGGAATTAGCATCAAATGAGAACCCTTGGGTAAATCAAGCGGTGCCATTGCTTTAAATTGAATCCGTAATCCAGTAGTTGCCATATTTGCGGTCACTCCGGGAATTGCAGCATTACGAGTACATTCTTGCCATGAAGCACCAGTAATACATGAATACACTTTAATTTGTGAGTAATCGTATGCAATATCCATTATTTTCACAATCCACTGCATTTCAGATGTATCGATACGTTCATGATATGGCTCAAGATCAAAATCTAAAGTACAAAGTTGAGCATACCCATCAGCAACTATTTCATTAATCACTGATTGTAAAGCTGGTATAGGTGATCTAAATGCAAATATGCAATCAAAATGCCCATCAGAACTCATACCATTTGTAGCTTCCCATTCTGTAGATGTCAATGCTTCAATAATCGCAGGAGTACAGATATTATTTGAAAACACAATCGCTTTATCAATTGCATCATTAACCGTAACGATATCTACTTTACTCCATATATCGTTATTATCTCTAAAATAATAATCAGTATCGCCACCATTACCGTGTATCGTATCAACATTAGAAACTATTGCCCTCCATATAGTACCCGTCCAAATATTATAAGTATTTTTTTGATCAAATGAAAAACAAGGTGCTATTATTAAATTGGATTTAGTACTTAATGAACTATCCCACACTTTACTTAACATTTGCATATGTTTAATTGTTTTCACTATTTTAGATAATCGAAGTTCAGATATCTGACCAATAAAAGTACTGCCTGTATGATGTGCTGCAATTAATATCTCAGCATCACCATCAGAACCAAATGCACCAAAAGGTATCTGATCAATACTACTCACAATAAAATCACGTTTAATATCATCCCAAGAATAACTTAAAGCTTGTAAGGTATTATTATTTATAGCCGCAAGACTTTCATGAACTATCGGAGTCCCTGCATTATCGAAATTGACTACTGCTTTACCATTGGTATCTATGAAAATTAAAGTATCATCTGAACCCCCTGAATCTTGATCAATTAAATTGC
>JAOZRJ010000267.1:0-1252 GCA_029931885.1 Candidatus Omnitrophota bacterium
ATTAACATTAGTACTCCTCCTTAAAAAATGAATGCCTTGAACTGTTAAACTGTTCTGTTGATATTATATATTTTAGAGCGATAATGTCAACATTTTTAGAACTTTTTACCTTTTTAAAAAAATAATAATCAAGCTAAGAAAATATCTTTTTCATCACAAAATTTTCTTAAAAGTTTTTCTTCATCAATATTCAAAATATCATCGGTGCTTTCTATTTCAAACTGATTTATAATTTCTTTTTTTACATCTCCCTTTGCCCTTAAAATATTCTCCAAAAAGTCATAATGAGATCTATCTTTACGGTACTCTGGTATTTGCTTAGGAATTTTTAAATATTTCTCTATTAATCTAATTGAAAAATCGCAAAGAATAGTTCCGTGATGCAAAATAAAATGTCTTCCTCTTTTTTGCGCATTACCGGAAAATTTCTTTTCTGTCTCAAAAATAACAATATCTGATGGCGAGCGCATCTGAGACTGAAGGCCCAAAGCACTTAGGGCATTTACAACTTTTCTCAAAATAAATTTATAAGAGCTATGAATCTTTTGAATATCAGGATGTCGCTTTTTTGATAATATTAAAGAAAAATTTAGGCATCCCTCCCCCTGAAGAACAGTTCCACCTGCAGACGATCGCCTAAGAACAGGAATATTATCACGCCTAACCATATCTAGTTTAACGTCGTCATTAAGGCTTGATGTTTTTCCCAAAACAACAAATGGCGTCTTAGATTCCCAAAAACGCAATGCCTCGCCGGCTCTACTTTGCTCCGCAAGAGACAACAAAACATCATCAAATAAAATATTTTCTTCTGGAGATAAAAACGAAATGGTTTTAAGACGCATGTATTTTACACATCGCTAAAATAATTACAGGCAACATCTTTTGCTGCCTTTACTTCGTCCGGCCTTGATATTAATGTTGTTGCTGGAAGTTTCTTAAAAGACTGAGGATCTTCCTGTGCTTTTTCAGCAGCATCAATCATTGCATAAATAAAATGATCCATATCTTCTTTTGATTCCGTCTCTGTTGGTTCAATCATAATAGCTTCTTTTACAACTAGAGGAAAATATACTGTTGGAGGATGAATGCCTCTATCAATTAAAAATTTAGCAATATCAATCGCATGAACACCATTTTTTTCTTGCTTTGAAGCCGAAAAAACACATTCATGCATACAGCGTCGATTAAAAGGCAAATCATAAAAATCCTTTAATCTCTCCATAATATAATTTGCGTTTAAAACCGCATG
>JAOZRJ010000267.1:1262-2151 GCA_029931885.1 Candidatus Omnitrophota bacterium
AAATCAGATCTTTCACATATGGTTTCAAAAGGCAAACCTTCTTTCCCTATCATCAAAATATATACATAGGCTTTAAGAAGAACTGAAAAATTTCCGTAAAAAGATGCCACATAGCCTATTGAGTTAGGATAATCATAGTCCAACGCATAGCTATCATCTTCTTTCTTTACAACGCGGGATATGGGCAAAAATTCAGAAAGCTTCTTTTTAACTCCAACAGGACCGGCTCCAGGACCACCTCCGCCATGTGGCGTTGCGAATGTTTTATGGACATTGACATGTACAATATCAAAACCCAAATCACCAGGGCGGGCTCGCCCTAAAAGCGCATTTAAATTTGCACCGTCATAATACATAAGGCCATCGACATTATGCACGACGTCAGCAATTTCATCAATTTGCGAATTAAATAATCCTAATGTATTTGGCGACGTAAGCATAACCCCTGCAAGGCCATCATTAACTTTTTCTTTTAATTCCTTTAAGTTTAAGGCCCCGTTTTCATCTGTTGAAATTGTTACAATATCATATCCAGCAATAGCGGCACTCGCAGGATTTGTCCCATGAGCCGAGTCAGGAATAATAATATACGTTTTCTTATTCCCTTTTGAACGATGATATGCTGCCATCAACATAACCCCAGTAAGCTCTCCATGTGCTCCGGCAAGCGGCTGCATTGTAAAATCATCCATTCCTGTAATTTCACACAATAAACGATCCATATGATAAAGAACTTCCAGCGCCCCCTGGACCAAAGCGCTGTCAAGTTGAGGCAACAAAGGATGTAAATTCATAAATCCTTTAATATTTGCGATCTTTTCTGTAAATTTTGGATTATATTTCATAGTGCAAGACCCCAAAGGATAAAAATTTGCATCTACAGAAAAAA
>JAOZRJ010000268.1:0-1034 GCA_029931885.1 Candidatus Omnitrophota bacterium
TAGCAAGATGTGCGTCCGGGGCTGGCAAACAAATTAATGGCTCCTTTTGCTAAGATAATTACCGTAACTTTTGAAAAATCATTAAACGATTATAAAAAAAAATCAATGCTGCTAGGCAATCCTATAAGAAAAATTTTTTTAGATAATAAAATTGATAAGCGGTCGGCTTCTCAAAAATTGGGTCTTAGAACCGAGAAACCAATTTTACTTGTATTGGGTGGAGGAACAGGAGCAACAGCAATAAACAATTTTATAAAAAATTCAATTACTGATTTAAGCAAATTTTGCCAAGTCGTTCATATTACCGGCAAAGACAGAGGAATGGACTTTGCTCAAATGAGTGCAAAAAATATTAATTACCGAAATTTTGAATTTTTAAATACCGAAGGAATGTTGAAAGTATTTTCTATTGCCGATGCCATTGTGTCTAGATGCGGTATGGGGGTTTTAACAGAAATTTGCTACTTTGGAATTCCAGCGATTCTTATCCCAATGCCCGATACTCATCAAGAAGAAAATGCCCAAGTATTTGTAAATGAAGGAGCTGCTCTTGTTTTAAAACAACATGATTTAAATGAGAACATTTTCGCAAAAAAAGTTAAAGAAGTTTTAATGGATACAGAGTTAAAAAATAAGTTAAAAAATAATGTTCAAAAGGTTATAAAAATTTCTCAATCTGGGGATTTTGCAAATGTTATAAAAAAAGTTATATAATCAATTTATTTTAAACTAATGAAAAAGAATATAAAACAGATTTACATGATTGGTATAAAGGGTGTGGGCATGACAATGCTGGCTCAATTTTTAAAATGTCAGGGAAACGAGGTGTCAGGCTCTGATACTGATGAAGTTTTTATGACGGATCAAGTTTTAAGAGAGAACGGAATTGAAGTGTTCGAAGGTTTTGATGAAAAAAACATTCCGGAAAATATTGATTTGATAATTTATTCGACAGCCTATAGCGAAAACACTAATGAAGAGTTAAAATTTGCATTGAAGAAAGCAAAGAAAGATGGAAGCCTTTGTAATTTTAG
>JAOZRJ010000268.1:1044-1682 GCA_029931885.1 Candidatus Omnitrophota bacterium
AAGAAAAATAAAAAAACTTTGATTTACGCTGAGGCTCTTGGAAATGTTTTTAGAGAGCAATTTGGAATCGCTGTGGTTGGTTCTCATGGGAAAACTACTACCAGCGCTTGGTTGGCCTATGTTATGGAAAAAGCAGAAAAAAGTCCCAGTGCAATGATTGGTTCAAGAGTGCCCCAGCTGGAGGGTTCGTGTCTGCTGGGTAAATCTGATTATTTAATAATCGAGGCAGATGAATATCAAAACAAGTTAAAACATTTTGACCCGAAAGCTGTCCTTCTCAATAATATAGACTACGATCACCCAGATTTTTTTCCAACAAAAGATGATTATACAAATGTTTTTATTGAGTTCATTAAAAAAATTCCTAAAAAAGGTTTTTTGGTAGTGAATTTTGATGATAAAATTATTAGAAAAATTGCTAATGTAAATTGTCGAGCAAAGATAATTAGCTACGCCATCAATGATACAGCCGACTATGTGGCCTACAGAATAAAAAAAGAAAATGGTAAGCAATATTTTAAAGTTAAAATAAATTCAGAAGACATGGACGATGAATTGCAAGATGTTAATTTGGGTGATTTTGTGATTAAATTGGCAGGTGAGCATAATGTTTATAATGCTCTAGCTGTAATTGCGGC
>JAOZRJ010000268.1:1692-2127 GCA_029931885.1 Candidatus Omnitrophota bacterium
AGTTTCGATCCCGGTCCCCGACAGGATCTCCCTGATCTCCCTGATCTTTCCGCGGTTCCTTGTGGCCAGAACTATCTTCAGACCCATTTCAATCCCTTTTTCTGAGCTTTGATGATCTTTTTTATGCCGCTACCCGCACTCTTGAGCATTCCGTCCAGCTGATCCCTGGAGAACGTGTTCCCCTCGGCAGTCCCCTGAACCTCGATGAACTCTCCTCGATCGTTCATTACGACGTTCATATCGACATCGGCGCTTGAATCAAGCTTGTAATCCAGGTCGAGGATAGCTTTTCCGTCTTTCATCCCCACACTGACACTAGAACTAAGGCCTTGTTTGACGATTTTTCTGAAAGTTTTAATGATGCAGACGAAGTTGTGGTACTGGATATATACGGCTCGGCTAGAGAAGAGCAGGGAGGTGTTCATAGTAAAGATT